>CBHWDR010000210.1:0-5986 GCA_966112575.1 uncultured Chitinophagales bacterium | reverse complement strand
TGACCTGAACAAAGGCGAGCTCAACGAATTGGGTAAAGACCTCAACGAAATCTCAGGCATAACCTATAACAATGCCACAGGACATCTCCTGGGCGTGGCCGATTCCAAGCGCCAGATCTTCAATATCGACTTCGCCACGCCGAAGCTGGAAGACCTGACGGACAAGGTGGTAGGGCCCGACCAGGACCTGGAGGATGTGGCGATCGCGGATTCCAATATTTACCTGCTTGCCAGCCGGGGTGTGCTGTACGAAGTCCCGTTGGCCAATGCAAAGAACCTGGACTCCGCCAAATCCTATACGCTCCCCATCAGCGGCACGAACGATTTTGAAACCCTGTATTACGATGCGGCGGCAGGCGGGCTGATCATGCTTTGCAAGAGCTGCGCTTTCGAGAAAGGACGCCGCTCAGCCTTCCGGTTTGATTTGAAAACCAAGCAGTTCGACAGCACAGCCTATTATGTGATCCCGACTGTGGATGTGATGGGCCTGCTTAAGTACAACGATGCAAAATTCGACCCCTCGGCGGCAGCCATCCACCCCCTCAAAAAACGGCTCTATATCCTTTCCTCTGCCGGCAACCTGCTGGTGGTAACAGATACCCGTGGTAAAGTTATTGAAGCGTTCCGGCTGAACCCGGATAAGTTCCCGCAGGCCGAAGGCCTGGCGTTCAGTCCCCGGGGCGACCTATTTATCACCAATGAAGGGAAATATGGAAAACCCACGCTACAGATTTTTCACCCAAAAGAGAAGAAGTAAGCACATGATCCGCCTGACCGCTCTGACCGCCTTTATTCTATTGACCAGCTTTACCGCCCGCGCCCAGCTGGATACGCTCAACCAGCGCATCTTCCTCCTTGGCGATGCCGGCGGCCTAGTAGGCAGCCATCACCCGGTGATCGACTGGATCAGTAAAAACACCGACCTGAACGATGAGCGCAATACGGTCATCTTCCTCGGCGACAATATTTATCCCCTGGGCCTGCCCCTCGAAGGCGATCCCACCTACCCGGAGGCCAAGCGCATCCTCGACTACCAGATCAATTTCCTGAAAGGCAAGAAAGCCAAAGGCTACTGGATCCCGGGCAACCACGACTGGATGAACGGGAAGGTGGGCGGTGTGGACCAGGCCATCAACCAGCAGGATTATATCAATGGAAAGCTGGAGAAGAACATCCAGGCCTTCCCGCTTTACGGCTGCCCCGGCCCTGTTCCCATTGTTCTTAGCGACAAGGTGGTGCTGGTGATCGTCGACAGCCAGTGGTTCCTTCACCTTCATGACAAGCCGGGCCCGGGCTCGAGCTGCTCGGCAAAAACCGTGGATGAATTCCAGACCGAGCTGATGGAGATCGCCAACGAGCATCCCAACCAGCTGCTGGTGGTGGCCAATCACCATCCCCCGCACACATTCGGACCGCACGGCGGAGGCTATACGCTGAAGGAGCACATCTTCCCGCTTACGGCCCTCAATCCCAAGCTTTATATCCCCCTGCCCATCCTGGGCTCTGTGTATCCGATAACAAGAGGTGTGTTCGGCAACGTGCAGGATGCGCCCCATCCGCTCTACCGCTCGATGGCCAATACGATCATCGAAGTGCTGAAGCGCCATCCCTACCCGATCATGGTGTCGGGACACGATCATGTGCAGCAGATGATCGTCCGCGACTCGATCCCCTTTGTGGTGAGTGGCGCCGGCATCAATGAAAACCGCGTGGGCAGCGGACCCGGTCTCAAATACGCTGACCCGACCCTGGGTGTGGCGGCGATCGAGGTGTACAACAGCGGCAAAGTGGAAGTGAAGTTCTACAACATGCAGAGCCGGAACCTCACCACGCCCAACTACGTGGAGACGCTGAAGACGATCGCGCCTCCGCCCCAAACGGCTACTTCGGTGGATACGACGCGCCCGATATTCGACTCGGTGATCACCATTGCCGCCAACCCCAAGCTTAAAGGCAATGGCTTCAAGCGTTTCCTCACAGGAGGGAATTACCGTGCCGAGTGGACCACGCCAGTAACGGTGCCCGTGCTCGACCTCACCACCGACCTGGGTGGATTGACGCCGGTGCGCCAGGGTGGCGGCAAGCAAACACGTTCGCTGCGGGTGAAGGACAGCTCGGGCAAGGAATGGAGCCTGCGATCGGTGGAGAAGTATCCCGAAGCCGCGATCCCCGCCGATCTGCGGCAGACGGCTGCCCGCGATGTGGTGAGCGATGCCATTTCGGCTTCCTATCCCTTCGGCGCGCTTTCCATGGAACCGCTTTCGCGGGCCGCGGGCATCCCCTATCTCCGCAACCGCCTCGTCTATATTCCCGATGACCCGCGCCTGCAGCGTTTCCGCGGCGACTTCAAGAACATGCTGGCCTTCATGCAGGAGGAACTCCCGCCGGGCATCAAGAAAACCGACAACACCGACGAGGTGGTGCTGAAGCTGGCGAAGGACAACGATGACCATGTGGACCAGAGCGCGGTACTCAAGGCCCGCCTGCTCGACAACTTCGTAATGGACTTCGACCGGCATGAAGGGCAGTGGGAATGGGCCACGCGCGACACGGGCAAGGGCAAGATCTACTACCCGATCCCCAAGGACCGGGACCAGGTCTTCTTCACCAACCAGGGCCTGATCCCCCGGCTGGCGCGCAAGCCCTGGCTGGTTCCGGAGATCCAGGGATTCCGTGTCCATGCCCGCGACATCGCCACCTTCAACCGTACAGCCCGCAATTTCGATCGCACCTTCCTCAATGAGCTGAACGAGAACGAGTGGAAGACCGCTGTAGATACGTTCGTCAATGCCATGACCGATGGCGTGATCGAATCGGCCATGCGCCGCCAGCCTACCGAGATCCAGAACCTGCATGCCGACGATATCGCCGCAAAGCTGAAAAAGCGCCGGAAAGATTTCGCCGACGAGATGATGGAATACTACCGCTTCCTGTCCAAACAGGTGGCCGTGGTGGGTACCAATCAGCGCGAACAATTCGTCATCCGCAAGAACAACGACGGCTCGGTGCAGGTGATCGGCCACAAGATCAATAACGACAGCACCCTGGGGACCGTGGTCTACGACCGCAGCTTCGATCCTTCGGTCACGAAGGAGATCCATATCTACGGATTGGGTGAAGACGATCGCTACGTAGTGGAAGGCGAGAATTCGAAGATCAAGATACGCATCGTGGGCGGACCGGGCAATGACCTGTTCGTGAACAATGGCTCGGGCAAGAAAGTACTGGCCTACGATGCCAGCTTCGAAAACAACCGCTTCGAAGGCTCGGAAGAGTTCCGTATGAAAACCTCTTCCGACCCGCAGGTGAACCGTTACCAGCGGCTCAATTTCAAATACAATTTCTTCAACCCCGGCCTCGCTTTCGAGTACAACGTGGACGACGGCCTCTTCATCGGCCTGGAGGCCATGTATACCAAGCAGGGCTTCCGGAAGGAGCCGTACGGCATGCGGCATTATGTGCGGGCCGCGCGTGCGTTGCGCACCGGCTCCCTGCACTTCATGTACAATGCCGAATTCATGAAGGTGTTTCATAATGCCGACCTGATCATCCGTTCGGACTTCAGGGCGCCGGTGAACGTGACCAATTTCTTCGGCGTGGGCAATAACACCACGTATAACCAGGAGCTGCCGAATAAGTGGGACTTCTACCGCGCCCGTTACAACATCAGCAATGTATCGGTTTACCTCCGTCAGCACTTCCAGTCGTGGATGCGCCTGAACTTCGGACCGAGCTTCCAATATTTCAACATGGATTCGACGAAGAACATCGGAAGGGTTGCGGGCACGCCTGCCGCCGATCTCGGACGCGGAATCCCCTACCCGGCGCATGCCTTGCTGGGTGCGGACTTCAGGCTGGACATCAACTCGAAGAACCATCCCATGCTGCCGACGAGAGGCTTTGTGCTCGATGCCGGCATCCGTCCGCTGATCGGGCTGAACGAGCGCACCAACAGCATCATCCAGGCCAACGTGGACATGCGGATCTTCATGAACCTCTTCTCCTTCCCGCGGATGGTGCTGGCCACGCGGTTTGGCTGGGGCAAGAATTATGGTAAATACGAGTTCCCGCAGGCCTTCTACCTTTCCGGCACGGACAACCTTCGCGGCTACCGCCGGCAGCGTTTCGCCGGAAGAAGCATGGCCTTTAACAACACAGAGCTCCGGGTGAAGCTGGGCGATTTCAATACCTACCTCTTCCCCGGCTCCATTGGCGTGCTTGCTTTCCACGACATCGGCCGTGTGTATGCGGATAATGAGAACTCGGATACCTGGCATAATGGCTATGGTGGCGGTGTGTGGATCGCGCCGATCCGACGCTTCGTTATCGCCGGCATGCTGGGCTGGTCGAAGGAGGAGAAAGCGCTGCCGAGGATCACGTTCGGATTCCAATTCTGATGGGGATTGCGCAGATTGAAAATGATTACGCAGATGAGGTGGAGCTGGTGCTCCACCTCTTTTTTATCACGGATTTTGTGGATGGCGCGGATTTCACAGATGGAATTTGCATTTGGTTGACAACATCGGGCGAAGCTGCTTGTTTAATTTGTGAGAATACTTATGGCAAAGGAGATAAAAAAAGGACGTTGGTTTCGACGCACCCTGCGCGTGTTGGGTGCCCTGGTGGTGCTCTTTATCATTGCCTGTTTCGTCTTTGATTATTTTGTGCAATACAGGAAGAGCGATGCGGAGATGCGGGCGCAGTTTGCGGAAGCGGGTGTTGACGCGCGGATCGGGTACTATGAAGTGATGGGAAGGAAGCTGCGGTATGTGAGCGCGGGTGCCGATACGCTGCCGACCCTGCTCTTTCTTCATGGCTCTCCGGGTTCCATCAGCTATTACACCTGGAGGATGAAGGATCCGGAGATCGAAAGCCGCTTTCATATCCTGGCGGTGGACCGTCCGGGTTATGGCTACTCGGGCTTCGGCGACCCGGAGCCTTCGATCGAAAAACAGGCGGCCATGATCCGGCCGCTGCTCGACAGCCTTCATCACATCGGGCACCCGCTGATCGTGGTAGGCGGTTCTTATGGCTCCTCGGTGGCCGCCCGCATGGCAATGGACTACCCCCAGCTGGTGGATGGCCTGGTGCTCACCGGCCCTTCCCTTGGGCCAGGCTTGGAAACCTACTTCTGGTTCACACAGATCATCGAATCACCGGCGATCCGGTGGTTCATACCGCGCATGTTCCGGTCGGCCAATACGGAAAAAGTGCATCACCGGGAGGAACTGGAGAAGATGCTGCCGCTCTGGGCGAAGATCCGTGTGCCGGTGGAGTATCTGCAGGGTGCGCATGACGACATCATCGATACCGCCAATGCCGGCTTCGCCCGAAAGCACCTGGCGAATGCGCCCTACCTCAACATTCACTTCTTCCCGAACCGGCAGCACCGTTTAGCCCAATTCGAGTGGCCTTCGATCAAGGCGGCTATTCTAAGGGTGTATGCAAAAGCAAGGGACTAAAGTCCCGGAGGCCGGATTGCTTTGATCCCTGGCCTGAAGGCCAGGGCAGGTAGCCCGCTCGGCGCGAACCTGGCAGATCCGCAATCCCTTAATACCCCAATACCTCAATACCTATTCCTTCTTCCCCGCCTCCTCATACCGTACCGCTACCCGCACCGCCTTCAGGCCACTGATGCCCTGCGTGTCTTCCAGGTCGTAATGATCCACCTGCTCTTCGAGCAGGCCCTTGGACTGGAGGAACTCCACAAACTCGAGGTACTCTTCCAGTTCCTTGTTCTGCGAATAAACAATGGCGATGTGTCCGGGCTGCGTGAGGCGTTCATCGCTGTCTTTGATGTGCACTTTGTCGATCCGTTTTTTTACGATCTCGTAGCGGATATTATAGGCTCCATCCACATCGAACTTGCGCTCCTTGCGGCGGAAGGAGATGGATAGCGGCAGCGAATGCGCGAGGATCAGCTGCGTGGTCTGCAACGGGAGGCTGAGGCGCTTTTCCAGTGCATTCGAAAGACGCGCGGCTTTCG
>CBHWDR010000209.1:0-5998 GCA_966112575.1 uncultured Chitinophagales bacterium | reverse complement strand
TATCGCTGGTTTTACGCTTAGGCCCTAAAAAGTGGGTGGCGATCATGGTGACGCTGCGGGTGTGAAAAATATCCACGGCAACAGCGGATGGCCATTGCCCGAACTCCACCACGTAGCTGCTGTTGTTGGTATTGGCCGCATCGTTCCAGTTGCCATTGTTGGGGTAGTTGTTTTCCGCATAATGTTCGGTACCGTTGGAGTTGTTGGGCTCCCCGCTCTGCCAGCTGGCATACTGTCCGCCCAGCACCGTGGCCCCGGAGGAGAACTGGGTGCCGGCTTCGGGGCCGCTCATCCATTTCCAGGCGCCCTCGGTTGCCGCATCGGAAGCCCCGATCCAGCCCTTGCCCACCGAATTCCAGATGAAGCTGTTCTCACCCGCGCTGGTGATATTGGCCAAGTAGCCCTGCCATCCAAAGAAGGATTCGGTCTCGGCCGCAGCCTTGGCCGTCGTCCAGCTATAGGAGCCAGCCACCATCCGGTAAAAATGGCCATTGTAATATTTGAGGCTGCCATCGCCTGCCTCGAAGCTGATCGTGCGGCTCAGGGCGTTGGTAGACGTGGTGGCGAATTTCACCGTGCGCAGGAGGGCCTGGTACTCGGCAGCCGTGGCATTGCCCGAAAAGCTCAAAACGCCCGCGCTATAGGAAGCTGTGACGGCTGCCGGTTTGGCTGCCGCATCAAAACTGAGGACATCGCCGGCGTTGTAGTTGGCACTGATGCTGGCACGGAAGGCAGGAATGGTCAACGCCGTTTGAACCGTGAGGCTGTTGTCAACCACTACGGCCGGACCGTTGTTCGGAACCGTGATCGCTCCGGCTGCTCCATCCACGGTGATCTGGCTGGAGGCCTGCATGCCAAGGAAAATACAGATGGAAAGGAATAAATTTTTCATATGATCGGATTTGAAGGATCGGCGCCAAAAGAAAGGAAATTCCGGTGCTGGATAAAGCTGGCGGTATAAGTGGAACTGCGCAGGGGGCTTAAGTGCTTCCGCCTAATCCCCGAGCGGTCAGGAGGCGCGGTTAATAGCCTGGAATGCTTGCCCGGTAAGGCTTTCAGGTCTTTGCCCGGAAGGATGGAAGGGCATAGGCCGGGCGCTGATAAAATTGATTTTTGTCAACAACTATTTTACGGCATCCTTCTTCCGCATGCGACTGAGCGTCTCCAGCCGCATGCCCAGATAGGAAGCGATGTGCCGCAGGGGAATGCGGTTGATCAGCTGCGGACGTTGCCGGAGAAAGCACTGGTATTTCATTTCAGCCGAAGGGATGCGGCAGAGGAAGGCGCGTTCTTCCGCGGCCCGGTAGCTTTCCTCGAGCACCTTCCGGGCGATGATGTTGGTTTCGGGAAAACGCGAATAGAGAAATTCCACGCTGGCCTTGGGGAGCACCACCAGTTCGAGCTCTTCCAGGGCCTGGATATATTCGGCTTCGTTACGGTTGCCTTCGCCAAGGCCCTGGATCGAGCCGATGATCTCCCCTTCTTCATTGATCCAGGTAGTGATCTCCTTGTCACCCAGTTTACGGTAACAGCGGGCCACGCCCCGGCAGATCAGGTAGAGGTTTTCCGAGGGCAGGCCGGGCTTTGCCAGAAAGCTTCCCTTTGGCAGATGCAGGGAGTAAGTCTCCTGGTCGAGGTAGCGGGTAAGGGGGCGGCTCACCGGGTGCAGGGCCATGAAAAGCGATACGAAGGGAGAATGACCGTCGGCGGTCTGCCAGCTGGGTTCCGGATCCCGGTCAATACGCTTCCTCATCAGGAGGGCAAAGCTAAGTTGGAGCCCAAAGCCCGGCGCTGAACTTTCGGGGTAGTGCTGTCTTTGGTCGGTGAGCGCCGGCAATTCATCATCCGGTTTCCACCGTTCATGCGCTTATAACACATCTGCCGGGACGATCGGGCCAAACTTCGTGTCCGGTAAAAAAAACAGCAACATGAAAGCCCTCCTCTTCGCCAGCCTCGTCCTGCTCTCCCTTGCCTCCTGCAAGAAGGACCCGGTGCAGCCCAGCCCGAACCCACCGGTGCCGCATCCCACCATGCGCTACCTCGATATAGCCGCATCCGTCAAGCCGGGCCGCGTGCGCACCCTCGACCTCGATGGCGACGGCCAGTTCGACCTGGTCTTCGGCACCCAGCGCGTTGGCGACCCGATCCTGCAGGTCGACCGTGTACAATACCTCGTGAACTCCGTGCCCAAACGCAACCTGCTGGTGAATGAAGGTGAAGAAACGCCCCGCCTCCGCCGCTACGACCGGATCGGCCTCGTACATACCGGTTTTACCTGGTACGAGATCTCATCGATCGTGCTCGCCGAGAAGATCATCGGCATGAGCGAGAGCTGGTGGGATGGGATCTGGAAAACCGCCGATCACCATTACCTGCCGGTACAGGTCGATAAGCCTGAAGGAAAATACCAGGGCTGGGTGGAACTCTCGTTCAGCACCATCACCGAAGAGCTGATCCTCCACCGGGCAGCGCTCTCGCTGGAAGCGAATAAAGAGATCCAGGCGGGTTACTGATCCTGGCCCAGGTTGCTGATGCGCTCTTCATCGCTGAGGAGTACCACGCCTTTCAATCGATGATAGCCGCGGATCAGGATCCAGATGAGGGGAGCGCTCAGCAGGGCGCAAAGCGCAAACAGGAGGGGCTTCACCGTTTCCTCAGAAGTGCGGATGGCAGCAGCCATGGCCACCACATAAACCGAAAGCGGCAGCAACGTCATGAGGAGCAGCCCGAAGCGATTCAGGGGAATGCGGAATGGACGATGCGCCCCGGCCATTTTCCTTCGCAGACGGATGAGCGCGAGGTATTCGAAAAGCAGGGCCGCTCCATAGAGCGTGATGTCGATGATGAGCAGTTCGCCGAAGGTCCAGACCACCATGCCGCTCACGACAATTGCGCAAACGATGATCGAGATATAGGGACTGCGGAAACGGGGATGCAGGTAATCGAGTTGTTTGGGCAGCAGCTTGTCATCGGCCATCACTTTCGGGATCCGCGACACGGAAAGCAACACGGCCGAGAACAGGCCCATGGCGCTGGCCATGCCACCAATGGCCACGATGGCGCCCAGTCCCCGTCCTCCAACTAATTCTGCCAGCACGGGGAAGCGGCCTTCTTCCAACAGTTTGGGATCGATGCCCGACTGCAAGGCTACCAGCGTGGCAAGCACGTAGATGCCCAGTACCAGGAGAAAGGCAATGCTGACCGATTTAAGATAGGCTTTCACCGGGTGGTCCACTTCATCGGCATAGGTGGTCACATTGTCCCAGCCGATAAAATTCCACATAATGGTATAGAGCCCGATGCCAACGGTATTCCAGTTCGACTGCGCAAAATTCTGCGGCGGCAGTCGGAACTGTCCGCCCTGCTGCACGAGCGCCCAGCCGAAAAGCACAAGGATGGGAATAAGTACCAGCACGCTCAATACGATCGAGGCTTTTCCCACCGGCACGATGCCGCGGATATTGATGGCTGCCGAGGTCCAGATGATGGCCAGGCAGATCGGGATCTTCCAGGCCTGGGCATCGGGGTAGAAGAAGGAGAGGTAATCCACGAACATTACCGGGTAGATGGCGAGGTCGGCGAAGGTGTAGAGCCAGGTCCACCAGCCTTCGAAGAAGGCCCATTTAAGCCCGAAGGCTCTCTTCACCCATTGGTAGTAGCCGCCCGATACCGGCATCATGCTGTTCAGTTCCAGCACCACGAAGATCGTGGGCACATCCCAGAGGATGGGCGTGATCAGCAGCAGGAGCAAGGCCGCGTTCGCCCCCGCATCAGCCAGCAGCGACTCCAGCCCATAAGGCCCGCCCGATACCGTGAGGAAGATCACCGCCGCCAGTTGCAGCGTGCGTAGTTTTCGTGGCGCAGCAGTCATGGGATGTGAAAATAGTGAATCGGCGGTAGGCAGTAGGCAGTAGGCAATAGGCAATAGGCAATGGGAATAGGAAATGGGTGATCGGACTAGGGGAATGACAGCGGCAGGAATGAATGTCCGGCCTTTATCAGATCAGCGATCTTCACCTCAGCGATCAGCGATTTCCCCAATCCCATAATCCCTCAATACCATATTACCTTATTACCTTACTCCCTCAACCCCTCAACACTCCGATATTCAAGATTCCTGGCCTCCCGCAAGCCTTCGGCGGGCAGGTAGATGTAGAAGCGGGTGCCCCGGCCTTTTGCACTCTGGGCGCTGATGGTGCCGCCGTGGTTTTCCACGATCTTCTTGCAGAGGGCCAGGCCGATGCCCGTGCCGGGATAGTCGTTGCGGGTATGCAGGCGCTGGAAGATGGCGAAGATCTGTTCCGCGTATTCCTGGTCGAAGCCGATGCCATTGTCTTCTACGATGATCTCGAGGTAATCCGCTTCTTTTTTGAGTCCGGCCGGTTGCGCTGCCTGCAGCCCTTTGAGCAGCTGGCAACGGATAGCGATGCGCGGCGTTTGCTCCGCGAACTTCAGGGCATTGCTCACCAGGTTCAGGAAGAGCTGGTGCAGTTGCAGGGCGTTGCCCTGATAGACGGGCAGGCCTTCCACCTCGATCACGGCCCCCTTCTCCTCGATCACCAGCTCGAGGTCATTACGGATGCCGGCAAGGGTCTGAGCCAGGTCCACCTCTTCGAACTCCTGGTCGCGGCGCGCGAGGCGGCTGTAATTAAGCACGGCCTGGATCAGCTCACTCATGCGTGCTGCCGACGTATTGATCTTCTCGAGGTAGCGCCCGAGGATCTCGGGATAGTTCTTGTTCTTCCCGCTCAGCTCCGAGAAGAGCTGGATCTTGCGCAGCGGCTCCTGCAGGTCGTGTGAAGCCACGTAGGCGAACTGCTCGAGATCGCGGTTGGATTTCTCCAGTTCGGCATTCACCTGCTTCAGCCGCTCGTTGCCCTGGATAATGGAGGTCACATCATGCCCCACCACCAGTACCCGGGTGATCATGCCGTTCTCTTCCAGCGGGATGAAAAAATTCTCGAGATGCCGGTCGGCAGCCACCGAGCGATAGTTTTTGTCGTGTACCAGCTCACCGGCGAGCGCCCGATCGAGGTTCTGCACGAACGAACCGTTGGCCAGGCCCGGGAAGATCTGGGTGACCGACTTGCCGAGCATCGAGCGCACATCGCGCTGGTACACTTCGGCCGCCTTCTCATTCACGATCTCGAACTCATGGCGGCGGTTGATCACGGCGATCAGGTCCACCGTTGAATCGATCACGGCCTGGATGAATTCGTTCTGCCGGCGCAGGGTGCCGATGGCGTCCTGCAGCTCGCCGGTACGCCGCGCCACTTTCTCTTCCAGGTTGAGGTTGAGCTTATGGATATCGTAGCTCTGCGACTGGATCTGGGCCAACATATGGTTGAAGGCATCGGTGAGCGCGCCGGTTTCATCATCGGTAGTCTTCTCTGCCCGAACCGAATAGTCTTTTTCTTCCGATACCATTCGGGCCGTTTGCGCCAGGTGAGTGATGGGCTGCGAGATAGAGCGCTGCAGCCGCCGAGAAAAGAAAAAGGCGAAGGCAAAGGAAAGCAGGATGAAGCTCAGGGCGATGATGCCATAAAGCAGAAAGCGACTGTAAATCGCCTGCAGGTCGGATTTCAAGTACACGGTGCCGAGGCGCGTGCCTTTCTGGATCACCGGCTCAAAGCCTTCGAGGTAGTTCTTGCCGAACTGGTAGCCGTCTGCCAGCGGCTGCACCGGGAAGGCACTGGCGGGAAGGCTTGTCGGGTAGCCGACATAGAGCTTTCCGTTCGTATCGTAAACGCAGGCGCTCACGATGTGCTCCTGCGCCCGCAGGGACCCGAGCAGCTCGGCGGCGTCTTTCTTGTCGTCGAAAGCGAGGGAAGAGGTGGCCTGGTCGGCGATGATCTGTCCGAGTACCGATAACTCTTTTCTCGTGATGTCGCGGTAGGTGATCACTTCATAGGCGAAGAAGGCGATGCAGGTAAGCAGCAATACGATGCCCGAGGTGAGCAGGATCACCCGCATCATCTTACCCTGTATGGTCTTCTGC
>CBHWDR010000208.1:0-6005 GCA_966112575.1 uncultured Chitinophagales bacterium | reverse complement strand
CGTGGTAAGAGAAGGTGAACAGTATGGACTCATCGGACGAAAATTATGCACCAATGACACGACGCAGCGGCACTAGGCAATGGGCAGTAGGCAATGGGCAATTGGCCCGCCTTCGCCAGAGGCTTTGGCGGGCAGAGGCGATCGGCAGATGCGTTACGCGCATCGTTAACTCCGGATCGAACGGAAGGAGGGTAATGCTTTGCTTTCTGCTTTTTGCAATTTTCCTCACGGGCTGCCGGCAGGCGTCCACCACCGCGGAACTTCCCTATTACAATCGCCCCGATTTCACGCCCGAATGGCTGAATCCCGGCGAGGCTGCCGGAAAGAGCCTACACACCATCGCACCGTTTTCGCTCACCAACCAGGATAGACAGATCGTGACCAACCACACCGTAGCGGGGAAGATCTATGTGGCGAATTTCTTCTTCACCTCCTGCGGAAGCATCTGCCCGAGAATGATGAACGGGTTGCGGCGCGTACGGGATAGTCTGCCCGGCCTGCTGGTTCTGTCCCATAGCGTGATGCCCGAACGCGATTCAGCCTCCCGGCTGAACGCTTATGCGAAACGAATGAACATCAGGGATGGCAACTGGCACCTGCTTACCGGAAACAAGGATTCGATCTATCAGCTGGCCCGGCGTTCGTATTTCGCCGACGAGGAGATCGGCTACAACCGAACGTCCACCGAGTTCCTTCACACCGAGAACTGTGTGCTCATCGATGGGCAGGGACATATCCGCGGGGTGTACAATGCCACGCTGGAACTGGAAATGAATAAGCTGATCCGGCACGTGCGGCTGCTGGAGCAGCAGGGGGAATGATCATCACCTATCGCTGCACCACCAGCTTCCCGTTCACATACTCGGGCAGCACATTCGCCAGGTCGTTGGTAAGACAATGGCGGATATCGCGCTCCAGGCCGAAGTTGATCAGGCGGTGGTAATGATTGGCTTCATTTTTCTTCATGAAGCCGAAGAGATCATCCTTCGCGATCTCGTAGAGGTTCTCGGCCATGCGCGAAGAGTCGCAGTTGATGCTGAATTGCTCCCGGATCCGCGACACGACGGCGCCGGCAAAGAGCGTGTCTTCCATATTGGGCTTATCCTTCCAGGCGGCACATCCCAGGATAACGTTGCGGTTCAGCGAAGCCAGGTGATCGCAAACGGCAGAGAGGTTAAGGAAAGAGCCGGTGATGATCTCGGTAGCGCCTTTGTTCAGCGCCATGTGCAGGAGCTTGGTACCATTGGTGGTGGTCAGCACCAGGGTCTTGCCGCCGATGAATTCGCGCGGGTATTCGAAGGAGGAGTTCCCGTATTGCAGGCCGGGCGCTACCTGTCCGTCGCGCTCGCCGGCGGTGATGCACTCGAGCTCGCGGCCCAGCTGGATGCACCGTTCTACAGAATCCACGGGGATCACTTCCTTCGCACCATTATACAGGGCAGTCGCGATCGTTGACGTTGCCCGGAGCACGTCGATCACCACAACGATACAGTCCCGTACGTCATACAGATGGAGAAGGGCAGGAGAGAGGCAGGTATAGAGTGTAGGTTTGCTCATAATTTAATTCGGGAATTAGCGAATTCGAAAATTAGCTACTGGGTTTTCTACATCGAAGATCTTCCTTCCTATCAAACAGGCCTCGGTTACACTACGTCATTAGCTCATTACCTCATCAGCTAATTAGCTCATTCTCACATTCGCGCTTGATCACCGCATTCCTTTCGGTGAGCAGCCGGGTGAGGTATCCGTGGAGATAGAGCCGGTCAACGATTCGCCCCAGGATGCTGTAGGGTACTTCGTAACGGAACTGGTCGATCATCAGCGTGCCGTTGTCCACGGGCTTGAAATAATGCTCATGCTTCATCATCCGGAAATCACCTTCCACCATTTCATCGGCAAAGAATTCCGGCCGGATCAGCTGGGTGATCTTCACTTTCAGCAGCCGCTGTTTCAGCAGGTGCTTCGCCTTCCAGGTCACCGTATCATTCAGTTCCATCATCCCGTTCCGAACACCCCCCACCGCTTCCTCACCGTACCGGTTCATCGACCTGCGGTGCAGGTCCACACTCCGGCTCAGGTCAAACACCCGCTCCCGGGGCGCCGCGATGAAGGTGGTGAGGTGGATCAACGTCATAATGTGATAATTGGATAATTAGCTAATGAGCTAATGAATACTCCTAACCTGACACCTTATTCAAAAGAGGTAGCCGAATCGGGCAGATGGCATTAGCTCATTCTCGCATTAGCTAATTAGCTCATTAAGCGAAAGGAATCTTCACCACTTTCGCCTGCAGGTTCTTGTCGCGGACGGCGATGAAGACCGGGGTGTCGGCGGCGGCGTGGGCAAGATCAACGTAACCCATGCCGATGGCCTTGTTGAGGCTGGGCGACTGGGTACCCGAGGTCACATAGCCGATCTTGTTGCCTTCGGCATCGCGGATCTCGTAACCATGGCGGGGAATGCCCCGGTCAACCATTTCGAAGCCCACCAGCTTGCGCTGCAGGCCCTCTTCCTTCTGCTTCTGCAGGATCTCTTTCGCGGTGAAGTCCTTGCTGAATTTGGTGATCCATCCGAGGCCGGCTTCGAGCGGCGAGGTCGTATCATCGATATCGTTGCCGTAGAGGCAATAGCCCATTTCCAGGCGAAGCGTGTCGCGGGCGGCGAGGCCGATCGGCTTCAGACCCTGCGGGCCGCCCACTTCGAAGATCGAATTCCAGATCTTCTCCGCATTGTCGCCCTTGTCCTCAAAATAGATCTCCACGCCGCCGGCGCCGGTATAACCCGTTGCACTCACCAGCACATTCTCCACGCCATCGAACTTACCCTTCACGAAGGTGTAATACTTCAGGTTCATGATGTCCATGTCGGTCAGCGCCTGGAGGATCTTTGTGGCATTCGGACCCTGTACGGCGAGGAGGCAGGTCTCGTCGGAGATGTTGTGCATCTCTACGTTCTGGTTATTATGCTTCTGGATCCAGTTCCAGTCTTTTTCGATATTGCTCGCGTTCACCACGATCATGTACGCCTTGTTCTCTTCGATGCAGTAGATCAGGAGGTCGTCCACGATGCCGCCCGTTTCGTTGGGCATGCAGCTGTACTGGGCCTTCCCTGCTGTCAGCTTCGACGCATCGTTGGAGGTCACGCGCTGGATGAGGTCCAGGGCATTTTCTCCCTTGAGAATGAACTCTCCCATATGGCTTACGTCAAAAACACCCGCGTTGCGGCGCACGGCCTGGTGTTCGTCGTTGATCCCCGTGTAGGAGATCGGCATGTTGTACCCGGCGAATTCGGCCATCTTCGCACCCAGCCCAATGTGTTTCTGCGTAAACGGAGTATTCTTCATGTTTTCGTATTAGGCGGCAAAAATACGTGAAACGGGAGACGTGAAAAGTGAAACGGATCACGCTTCGAAAAATCAGGATTTGCTGAACGTTTGACCTCCCGAGGCTCCGTCTCACGTTTCACCTTACACGTCTCACCCAAATGAGAAAGGCTCCAAAAGGAGCCCTTCGCTTGTTGGCAGGCAACTGCCTCCAACTTCAACCTAGATCAAATATGTTTAGCCGAGGAAGATGGATCCCAGCAATTCGAAATTGCCTTTGTCCTCTTTGCGGGCCGGTACAAAACCCTGGCGGCCATCGAGGCGCTCTTCGGTTCGTTCCAGCTCGCGGTTGATCGAGTCGCGGATGTATTGCTGGCGGAGGCGGATGCGCTGCAGCGAATCCTCCACGCGATTGGCATTACTGTCGTTGCTGTCGATGCGGCGGTCTTCGAAACGGTCATCGCGATCGGAATTCTTCAGTTCATCTTCCGCCTTCAGCTCTCCGTCCTTGGTCATGGTGTAATCCACGCCGGTGCGGTAGTTCCAGGCATAGCTGGAGCGCCGGTCGTAACGGCGGGAGCGATGTCCGTTCACGTAAACGCGGTCGCGGTTGAACTTCTCGGCCACGCTGGGGTCGAAGCGCAGCTTCTTGCCCACGGGCACCTGGATCTCGATGGTCACCTCCTGGCCGCGAAACTTGTCGGCCCGGGCAATGGCATAGCCGCTGCCGATGTCGATCAGGGTGTCGCGGGAGGCGAGGTTGTAGCGGATCCGGGAAGCCAGCTGCTCGGCGCGGTTGAAGCTCGAACCGCGGCTTTCCTTGAACAGCAGTACATGATAATTGCTGTCGGTGCTGGGCTCCACTACCATGTGGACCATGCCCAGGAAGAGGCTGTCATCGGTAAAATTCCAGCCATAGTTGTCCACGTCGGTGAAGAAGAGGTCACCATTGTAGCGGATCGCCGGCTCGGTGGAGACCACGGTCATGGTCGACTGGCCATTCTTTGCTACGGCGATCTCCTGTCCGGCCGTCTCGTAACCCTGGCTGAATTCACGGGCCAGGGAAGCGCCCAGGAGGGAAGCGAAGATCCAGCCGATCACCCAGAGGCCACCGAAGGTCCAGCCTAGGTAGCGGCGCTGCGAGCGGACCCGCATGATGCGGCGGATCAGCCAGGTCATGAAGGCGATCAGGGGAACGGCGATGAAGAAGATCAGGGTACCCCAGAAGAAGACCTTCTGCCAGAAACCGTTCAGCACGAAATCAAGCAGGGCTTCTTTCAGGGGCCAGATGGCCGCGCCGCCGCCGAAGATCAGCACCATCAGACCAACGAACAATCCGAAGGCGATGGAGCCGGCCAGGAAAATGAAGAAGGCTTTGAACAGCACGCCAATGGCATGGCCGATGCCCGAGGCTACCGGGCGGGCGGCCTGCCCGGCTTCACTGGCGAAGGTTTTACCGCGGGTTTCGGCGAACACTTTGGCTTTTTCCGACAGGCGCTGGGCCGAATCCTTCACCTCTTCACCCCAGTTCTGCATGCGTGTTTTAAAATCACCCATGCCTTCCTGTACGTTCTGACGGATGGAATTGACATCGATCTTCTCGCCGCGCATCTCCATTTTCTCAAACTGCGAGCGGGCTTCGGGAAGCACGATCCAGAGCACGATGTAAACGAGGATGAAGGTAGACGTGATCGAGCCGAAGGCGATATCCACCGGGCTGTAGCTGAAACGCCATACCGAGAAGATGCCGTGCAGGAGGCTGAAGAAGATATTCAGGATCAGCGGGGCGGCGAAAATGAGGCGGATGGTGCTGGCGCTGCGGTTGAAATAGGCAGCCAGGCCACCGGCCACGCCACCGATCACCCGGTCTTCGGGGTTGCGATAGAGGCGCTTGCCCGAAAAAGTGTCCAGTTCCTGCGCCGGCAGCACGATCCAGAGCACGATATAAAGAAGGAAGCCGAAACCGAAGCCGCCGAAAGTGATGATCGCGAACAGGAGGCGCACCACGGAGGGGTCGAGGTTCAGGTAATTGGCCACGCCCGAGCAGACGCCACCCAGGAACTTGTCGTTCAGGTTGCGATAGAGGCGGCCCTTCGGACGGGTAAAGTTCGGACCGGTATAGGCAGTTCCGGCACCGGCGGCTTGCGTGCTGGCACCCGCAGTTTCCGTTTCGGTGGTGCGGTCCGACTCTTCGAAGTCCTCTACACGGCCCATGGAATGGATGATCTCTTCTACGTCGGCATCCGTGATGGCATGGGCGCCACGGCGCACTTTGTCGTTCATCAGCTCGGCGATGCGGCTTTCGATATCGTTGATGATCTCATCGCGGCCTTCCTCGTTGGCGAAGTAGCGGCGCAGGCTTTCGATATAGCGCTGCAGGCTTTCGTAAGCGGAATCCTCGATGGGGACTACGCGGCCGGCCAGGTTTATATTGATGATCTTTTTCATGTTACAGGTTGGTTGAAGTGTTCGGGTTGTCTTTTTTAGTGGTCAGGGCGTTTACGCCGTTCGACAGTTCCTGCCAGGTCTGCTCGAGCTCCTTATAAAAGGCTTCGCCTTTTTCGGTGAGCGAGAAGTATTTACGGGGAGGTCCGGAATTGCTTTCCACCCAGCGGTAGGTGAGCATGTCGGCATTTTTCAGCCGGGTGAGCAGCGGGTAGAGGGTGCCCTCCAGGATCTGCA
>CBHWDR010000207.1:0-6025 GCA_966112575.1 uncultured Chitinophagales bacterium | reverse complement strand
TCTCCAAAAAACAACCCATAACTTTGCCGCGAAACGCCAACCATGACACGAAAACTATTCTTTGCCTTCTGCTCCGCTGCCCTACTGCTTTCCTCCTGTGCCGAATCGGAATCCGAACGCGAACGGGAAGAGGAAGAGCAGCACCAGCCGGCTGAGGACTCCACGTACAAGAAACACGCGATCATCTCCCTGCCTGCGGACACCAGTGCGGTGGATACGAGCTCCAATTACATTCGTTTCCTTGCCGACGGACAGGAAGTGCGTGCCAATGCCCGCATCGCCCGCCTGCAGATGGATTCGGCGCTCGTGATCAACATCACGACCATGATGCAGCAGGATATCCGCTCGATCAACCTCTTCCTGCCCGCTGAAAAACGCGGTACGTATAAGCTGGTTCCCCGCGAGCATGCGGCCAAAAACGAGGCTTATGGTTATTACTTCCGCGACTACAATGATCCGATGAATGCCCACCCCATCGAGGGCGAGCTGGTGATCACCGATATCGACCTGGACAAAGGCTGGATCAACGGCAGCTTCCAGGGAACGGTTGAACAGGAAGGCCAGAAAACCGTGATCACGGAAGGAAAGATCGTCAAAGGCCGCATCAGCTCCGGGTTTCAGCCCCTGCAGGGCAAACCCTGAGGCATTCGCCAGGCTGGCATGCAGTTTTACGGAATTCTTCGGAACTTAGAAACTACAAACACCAGTTATGAAACGGAAACAGGGACTTTGGCTTGCTCTAGCCGCCGGAGCTGCGCTCGTGGGCATCACCGCCTGGCTGCTCACTTCGAAGAAAGGAAAAGAGATCCGCAGGAAAGCGGGCGACAAACTGCGCGGACAAAATGATTTCAGCGCTGCGCGCAACGGGCACTCCTTCCAGGAGTCCGCCTATGGCGAATCCTTCTGACCTGCCCATAAATGCCTTCTCCACCCTTCCCAGGAAGGGTGTTTTTTATCCCCTGTATTGACGCGATCGCACCCCTCGCCACATCAGATGGCAGCTTAAGTTTGCATAAAATAAGCAAGATGGAAACCACAGCTATGATCACCGTGACCACAACCGTAAACGCACCGATCGAAAAAGTTTGGGAAAGCTTCACGCAGCCAGAGCACATCACCCAGTGGAACCAGGCTTCGGCCGACTGGCATACGCCGCGTGCAGAAAATGACCTGCGCACCGGTGGAAAGTTCCGCACCCGGATGGAAGCCAAAGACGGTTCCATGGGCTTTGACTTCGAAGGCACCTATACGCAGGTCATTCCGCAGGAGCTGATCAGCTACGTGATGCCCGACGGAAGAAAAGTGGAGGTCCGCTTTATCAACCATGGCAACAACGTGGAAGTAGTCGAGCGCTTCGACCCGGAAAATATGAATAGCCTCGAGCTGCAACGCACCGGCTGGCAGGCGATCCTGGACAGCTTCCGCGCCCACACCGAATCGCTTTCCTGATCAGCTTTTCCGGCGATTGGCCTTCTTTAGCTGGTCATCGGCCCGCTCCGTCTGACCGCCGCTGTTTTGCGCACCGGTCTCGGTTGTACTTGGTTTACCGCCATGGCGGCCTTTTGCTTTCTGCTGGTTGCCCGTATTCTCTTTCTGACTGCGCTGTGTGTTACGATCCTGTGCCATGTTCCTCGTATTTGATGAACCTATTGGCTATCGAAAAAAGTGCCGTTCTGTTTCGGGCAAATAAAAAAGCCCTGTCCGGAAACGCTTCCGGGACAGGGCTTTTTTATTATTTGTCGAATTAATCGTTGATGAGTTGCTGGATCGCGTCGAAGAGCTGGTTGCGCGTGAAGGGCTTCTCGAGGTAGATCGAAGCGCCATTCTCGAGGGCCACGTCTTTTGCGGCACCATCATAACCCGAAATCATGATGATCCGCACGGCCGGATAATTCTGTTTGATGTGGCTGATGAAATCGATGCCGAAGCCGTCAGGCAGCTTGTTGTCGAGGATCACAACGGAGGGCTGTTCCTTCTTCAGGTATTCTTCGGCCATCGAGAGGTTCTTCACGTGGTCGAGTTCCATTTCCTTTCCGTTGAGCATGATGTTGAGCAGAAGGCACATATCGCCTTCGTCTTCGATGATGAGGACCTTTTTGGCCTTCTGGAGTGTAGCTTGTGACATGTTGATGGTTTGAGGGGTTCTGAATACCGGCGCCGCCCTTCCACATCCTGGGCAATCAACCGTTAACCCTCACCCCTAAAAAATCGTTCCAGAATGGCCGGGCCGGCTTAAATGAGGCAGACACAGCCATTACGCGGATTTTAGCTCCGGCGCTCCTCAAACCGCGACTGGGGCTAAATGACCTCAAATCCTGCCCGCTTGTGCTATTTCCGTGCACCGGTTTACAAAACCGTTCAACAGCCGGTACCGGACGGGCTGACGCATCATTTTTGTTTCCCTCGATGAAACAAGAACATGAACCAGCAAACGCATAAGCTCGACCTGCAGCGGGATTTCCCCGTTGATCGCGACACCCTGTACCGGGCCTGGACGGAAGAAGCCGCCCTTCGCAAGTGGTGGAAACCCTTGGGCCATGAACTGAGCAGCATGACCAATGACATCCGGGAAGGGGGATCCGTGACTTATCTGTTCAACGAATTGCTTCAGATCTCCGGTACCTACCAGGAAGCAGAGCCGGCGAAACGCTTGGTGTATACCTGGAATTGGAAACTGAAGCATGAACCGATCCATGATGCGAACTACCTGCTGACGGTGGAGTTCCTCGAAAAGGGCGAAGGCAGCCGCCTGCATGTGGTACAGGACCAATTTGCGAGCGAGGAAGCCATACACCCACATCGCGAAGGCTGGGAGAAAGCCCTCGAGGAATTGGCCACCTATCTAGGAACCTGATCCGATATAGCTGAGTGTGCTAACAAAACCCTAGGTTTCAATTAACGATATGAAAGGAAACTCCGGGAACCTGTTGCGGTCTCATATTCCGAACAGCCGGTTACCGGTTGGTAAACAAAAACTCAGCTATGAAAAAACTATTACCCTTTCTTTCCCTGTCGTTCCTTACGCTTGCTGCGTGCAACCAGTCGAATACGGCCGAACAACCCGCTGCCCAGGTAGCCCAGCCGGTAACGAATACCCAATCTGATACCACCGGCCTTGCGGCTTACCAGGCCTGGAAAGCGCAGAATGAACTGGCGCCCATTGCCGCGAGCTATGCGCAAAATCAGGTGCAGCCGGCCCAGCCTGCTGAACCCAAGACCCGGGTGATCTATCGTACCGTGCCGGAAAAGCGCTCGGTAGCCAAAGCGCCCGCACACAGCTCGAGAACCACGACTTCGGCCCCTGCTTCTAGCGGCTCTTCGAGCAGCAGCGATGAAGGCAGCGGCGCGATCAGCAATGAATCTTCGCAAACCGCAAAAGCGGAAGAGAAGAAAGGCATGAGCGCCACGACGAAGGGCACCATTATCGGTGCGGCAGGTGGTGCTGCGGCCGGCGCGGTCATCAATAAGAAGAACCGTGTTGTAGGTGCCGTGATCGGCGGTGTTGCCGGTGCCATCGGCGGCCGTGTGATCGGTAGCAAGATCGATAAGAAAAACGGCAGATAAATTTTTTGCTTAGACGGACGGATAACTCGATGCCGAACCTTTCCAGGTTCGGCTTTTTTTGATGCGTGATGAATGATCAGTGATGAGTGTGGATGAGTGAGGGGTAATGAATGACTGCCTAAACAAAATCAGCGATCAAGATATCAGCGATCAGCGATCTTCCTTCCGCCTTAGTATGAGTTTTGCTGCTTGGGCGGCATGCAGGAATACGTGACCCGCTGGCTGCGGCAGTTCGACCTCTCGCCGGCGGCCTGGAACTTCGTGCTGGTTGGCATTTCCCTCCTCGTGGGTGCGGTGCTCTATAGTGCCTTCCGCCTGCTGGGCCGATTCCGTGACCAGTCTGCCAAACGTGGTTACCTGCTTTTCTCCGTGATCCGACACCTGGCCCGTCCCCTCGCCTTCTGGTTCCCCCTGTTCATCTTCGACCTGCTGCTTCCCCTGGTGCGGATCCCGCAGGTCTTCCGGGACCGCCTTGCCCACCTCGTGGAAGTGGCCCTCATCATCACCTTCGCCTGGTGCCTCATCCGCCTGATCTACGCGATCCAGAACTACGTCAACCACCGCCTCGATATCCATACGCCCGACAACCTGCGGCAACGGCGGCTGCTCACCCAGCTCATGTACGTTCGCAGGGTGATCGTAATGATCGTGATCCTCCTCACCATAGGCGCCGTGCTTCTCACCTTCGCCACGTTGCGCAAACTCGGTGCCGGCCTGCTCACCGGCGTGGGCGTAGGTGGCATCATCATCGGCTTTGCCGCCCAGCGCTCACTCGCCAACCTGCTGGCCGGCTTCCAGATCGCATTTACGCAACCCATCCGTATCGATGATGAAGTAGTGGTGGAAAAGGAATTCGGGATCGTAGAGGAGATCACGCTCACGTATGTGGTCATCCGCATTTGGGATGAGCGGAGGCTGGTGCTGCCGATCAATTATTTTATCGAGAAGCCTTTCGAAAACTGGACGCGCACCACCTCGCAAATGCATGGCACCGTCTTCTTCTACCTCGACTATACGATACCGGTAGAATGGCTGCGGCAGCAGTTCCGGGAACTGGTGGAACAGCATCCGCTCTGGGACAAAAGAACGGCCTCACTGGTTGTGACGGATATTCGAGCCGATGTGGTGGAAGTTCGCGGGCTTGTTTCCGCTTCCAGCTCGGGTAATGTTTACGAGATCCGTTGCTACCTCCGGGAACAGCTGCTCCGGCGGATACGGGAAAGCTATCCCGACTGTTTGCCGCAACAGCGCGTTCAGGTTCCTTCAGGAAGCGGGCGGGAGGTCACCCCCTGAGCCGGCGACCCATCTCGAATTGGGGCATCCGCAACACACGTACGCCGGAGAGGGTGCAGGGAGCACAGACCGGCTTTGCCTTTTCCTCATACACGAACTCGTACTTGCTGAGCTGCATCAATTCAATGAGCTGCGCAGCGCTTACCTCGTAACGCTTGAATATTTCCTGGGCTTCTTTGCGGGAGATCCCCATCTTGGCGATGAGCAGGTCGATGGCCTTTTTCTCTTCTGTAGCAGATACAGGAGTTCTGGCCGTTGAAAGGGCTTTTCTCATAGGATTGGGCTTGGATCACCCGCAAAATAAGACGGTGGTACCACAAATACCAGTACCGGTGGCAGGAAATTAGCGGCGCTAAGGAGAACCGCTTAGACTTAGCACCTTATTTGCAGCCCGTGCTCGAAAAGATACGATGAGCAGCACGGAAATATACGATTGCATCATAGTTGGCGGGGGACCTGCAGGCATGAACGCCGCCGTTGTTTTAGGAAGGAGCCGCAGGAAGGTCTTATTGTTCGACACCAGTGAGCACCGGAACCGGTACTCACACGGCATGCACAACTACCTCACGCGCGATCATTTACCGCCAGCCGAATTCGTA
Source organism: uncultured Chitinophagales bacterium (assembly GCA_966112575.1). Classification (GTDB taxonomy): domain Bacteria; phylum Bacteroidota; class Bacteroidia; order Chitinophagales; family Chitinophagaceae; genus Flavisolibacter. Next base: position 569 of record CBHWDR010000207.1, on the reverse strand, counting down.
GCGCTCTGCCAACCGGAGCTGGACAAATATTGTGTGCAGCGGATCGCCCGGCGGGTGGTCAAGGCGGAAAAGAATGACGAGGACCTGTTCACCGTTCGTGATGAACAGCAGACCACCTACTACGCAAAGAAAATGCTTATCGCTACCGGGCTTACCGACAAACTGCCGGAGAAGCCGGGCTTCCGGGAATTCTATGGGCACTCGGTTTTCCATTGCCCCTACTGCGACGGCTGGGAAGTACGCGACCGTCGCCTCGGCGTCTATGCCCGGAACAAGGAAGGATGGCAGCTGGCCCTTGCGCTGAAAACCTGGAGTAAGGACGTTACGCTCTTTACCGATGGCAAGAATAAAGTGCAGGCTTACCAGCGGCCTTACCTAGAGCGACAGGGGATTGAGATCGTGCCGCTACCGATAGATAAACTGGAAGGAACGGGCAACCAGATCGAGCGCATCCGCTTTGTGAATGGAAGCTCGCGGGATTGCGATGCCCTGTTTTTTGTGAACGGCTTTACCCAGCAGTGCAACCTGGCCGAAACTTTTGGCTGTGAAGTGAGCAAGAAGGGCGTGAT
>CBHWDR010000206.1:0-6041 GCA_966112575.1 uncultured Chitinophagales bacterium | reverse complement strand
TTCCGCAAGGCAGGGAATATTTGGCTGGAGACAACCAGGACCGATGGGCTCAGCCTCCGCGAACAGAACGAGATCGGCAGGAATGCCGGCCAATCCTTCCGGCAGAATATTTATACCTTATTTCTCTGATCTACCCGATCGTACCGAACACGCATACAGGTTTTGGTTTTTTCAGAAGCCATCGGCCGTTCCCGGCTGATGGCTTTTTACGATCCGCCCGTCCTCCATGGTGATAGTGCGTTTCGTGCCGGCCGCGAACTCGGGGTCGTGGGTCACGATCAGCAGGGTCTGTCCGAACTGCTCACTCAGTTCGCGAAAGGTGTCGAACACGATGCCGCTGTTCTTCTTATCCAGGTTGCCCGTAGGTTCGTCGCCCATGATGATGGCCGGATCGTTGATCAGTGCGCGGGCGATCGCCACCCGCTGCTTCTCACCGCCGGAGAGCTGCCTCGGTAATTTATCAGCCACCTTAGCAATGTCCATCAGCTCCATCCATTTCATCGCCTTTTCGCGGATCTCTTTTTCCGACAGCCGGTTCAGCTTCAGCCCGGGCAGCATCACATTGCGGAGCGCCGTGAACTCATTGAGCAGGTAATGAAACTGGAACACAAACCCGATCTTCTCATTGCGAACGGCCGCCAGCCGTTTCTCCTTCTGGCCCGTCATGCACTCGCCATCAATGAAGAGCGAACCGGTATGATCGGTGTCCATGGTCGAGAGAATATAGAGCAGGGTCGACTTGCCGCATCCCGACTTGCCCACTACCGACACGAATTCGCCTTTGTCAACCGTGAAGTTGATATCGTGCAGCACCGGCCCGTTGTCGGAGCCGAAGGTTTTATTGATCTGTTTGGCTTCGAGGATAGTGTTCATATCATTTGCCCCGGATGATAGCGACCGGGTCGATTTTTCCTGCCTTCACGGCCGGGAACCAGCCGGCGAAATAGGTGGTGATCAGGGAGAAGACCAGCCCGATCAAATAAAACACCGGGTTGTAATTGACCGGGTAGGTGGTGATGGTCGGCAGGGCTTCGGTTTTGAAGGGCAGCGCGTCGATGCCGCTTGACACGAGGTAGCCGAAGAACAGTCCCGTGATGCCACCGACCAAACCAATGCTCAGGGCGATCAGCAGGAAGATCGTTTTTACATCAGCACCGGAAAAGCCCGTGGCTTTCAGAATGGCGATGGAGTCCATCTTCTCATAGATCATCATGTTCAAAATATTGTAGATGCCGAAGCCGGCAACGATGAGCAGGGTGATCCCCACCACGTAGGAGATCACCGTCCGGATCCGCGTGCCGGTATCGAATTGTGCATTCGCGGTCTGGATGTCTTCGGCCTGCGTACCAAAGCGGGCGCGGTATTCTTTTGCGGCTGACGGTGCCAGGGCCATGTCGGCCAGGTGCACCTGGATATCGGTATAGTAGTTTGCAGGTTTGCCCAGGAGCTTCTGCGCCGTGGCAATGGAGGTGTAGGATTGCACTTTATCGAGCTCGTTGATGCCCGACTGGTAAAAGCCGATCACTTTCAGCGGGAAGCGGTCGCCGGCCGGCGTGGTGATGTACACGCGGTCGCCTACTTCCACCGTAAGCGTGGCAGCAAGTGCCTTGCCGAGGATGATGCTGTTCGGAACCGTGTTCAACTGCGCGGGTTCTCCCGCAACGATATAATCGAAGAAGTGCAGCATGCGGTTTTCGGCCTGCACGTCAATGCCGTCTAGGATCCCGGCGATGCGGGTGCTTCCTTCGTTGAAGAAGAGGGGCGTATGTACCCGCGGCGACACACCGTCCACGCGCCGGTCGGCATGCAGGGCCTCGATGATGGCTTCGCTGTTGTAGAGGTCTTCGCGGCTCATGGCGGTCTTCACCGAGGAAATAAAATGATGGACGCTGTCGCCCCCCGAATGCAGGATGGGCTGATCGGGATTGGGCCGGATCTCGTTGTAGAGGCGCACGTGCGGCGTGCGGTTGGTCATCAGCGAATCGAGGAGGATGTTCAAGCCCGTCATGAACGAGAGCAGGGCAATGAACATGGTAATGCTGAAGCTGACGCCAATCGCGGCCACCAGGGTTTGCCGCCAGCGCGCCAGCAGGAGGGAGCGCGCGATCTCCGGTAGCAGGCGCAGGCTCATTGGGCAGGACGTTTGATGGATTCGCCTGCAGACAATCCTTCGAGGATCTCCACGTACTGGTAGTCGATCAGGCCCGTGCGCACCTTTCGCTTCTCGCCATTTTTCAGGAATACATAGCCACCTTCCAGCAGGCAGGAACGCGGGATGGTCAGCGCGCCCGACTTCGACCGGATGAGGATGTTCGCTTCGGCGGTCAGGTTGGGGTAGAGGCTGGGTGGCGCCTGCGCGAAGCGCGCTTCGATCTGCATGGAACGCGACCGCTCGTTCATCACCGGGTCGATCTTCGATACAAAGGCTTCGAACACTTGTCCTTTATAGCTGTCCATGCGCACGAAGAGCTTTTGCCCGATGGCGATCTTGCTCACGTCGTATTCATCCACATCCAATGCCAACAGGAAGCGATGTGCATCGCCAAGGAGGGCCAGCGGTGTCTGGATGGTAACGGCTTCGCCCGGCTCGCGCGTGAACTGGTAAACCCGTCCATCCTGGCGTGCCCGGATCAGGAAATCGCCGGCCAGGGTGGAGCTGATCCGGTAACTCGTTTCCGATTGCCGCGCCGAGAGGCGCAGCTGCTGGTCCAGCTGCTGGTAGCGCAGCCTCGCGGTTTCGTAAGATGTCCGTGCATTCTCATAGGCAAGGGCCCGCTGGTCGAGCTCATTGCGGCTGCCGATGGAATTGGCCCAGAGATTTTTCTGCCGTACGTAGCTGATCGAATCCGTCTGCAGTTTCACCCGGGCCAGTTCGATGCTGGCGCGGGCCTCCTCCAGTTTTTCGCGGTTGGCGCCAACGGAGGAGTAGTCGGCGACGATGCGGGCGTTCTGTGCGGAGAGCCGGGCCGACTCGTCGACCAGCGCGATGATGGGTTGCCCTTTCCGAACCGTGTCGCCCTCTTTCACCAGCAGATCGCGGATGATCCCATTGACCGAAGCGAACGCCTCGTATTGGTTCTCGGTTTTCACCTTGCCGGAGGCATAGACCGATTCGGTAATATCCTGTACCACCGGCTGCAGGTATTCTTCTTTGGAGGAGCAGGAGAGCAGGAGGAGGCCAAGGAGCAGGCCGGTGAACCTGGGCAGGGCGGTCAGTGAAGGCTGAAGGATCATGATGCAGGCCGTTTGGTGGAACAAAGGTAGCGGGGATGCGCCTTCAGCCCCGCGGGGCGGGGCTGGGCTATTGGCAGGATCGGAGGATCAGGAGCGGGCGGCTTTCTGCTGCCGGATGAGCTGCTTCGTCTGCACCCAGAAATAAACGGTTCCGATCAGCAACGCGGCCAGGGAAACATAGACGGCGAAAAGCCCGGGGTTCGTGCGCACCTCGCTAACCGGGGAAGCGGCCCAGGCAGCGGTGGCGGCAAAAACGGAGAGGCTGAAAAGAACGAAACGGAGTTTCATGTGTTGTGGTTTTGCTGCAACAAAATTGCACCACCGCACCCGGCAGAAAGCTCACTCCCGCTAGCCCGGCAGCTGATTTTCGTCATCCATCGGCCCGGTCGTGGCCAACGGAGATGCTTAGCCGGGAATGATTTTCGCTAGTAGCTTTAACCAACGAAAAAGAAAACCATGCTACGATACCTTATCGCCTCCTGTACCGGCCTCCTGTTGGCCTCCTGCGGCACGCATACCACTACCAATACCACGGGCGCAAACGAAGGAACGGACTCGACGCTTCCCCCGGTGGAAACCCGCGCCGCCAATACCACCTATCAGCCTGCCTTCGCCGGTCAGACCCGCATCGGCGGGATCCGGACCACGATGGCTTATGAAGGGAAGGTGATCAACAGCAGCCTCAATCGCCCCTGGGGCATTGCAGCCCTGCCCGACGGCCGCCTGCTGATCACCGAGAAGGGCGGCAACATGCGGATCGCTACGGCAACCGGTACGCTTTCGGAAAACATTACGGGCATCCCGCCGGTGAATGCCGCCGGCCAGGGCGGACTGCTTGGCCTCGCGATCGACCCAGATTTTTCAACCAACCGCATGGTCTACTGGGCATTTTCCGAAGCGCTTCCCGAAGGCAACCTGACGGCGCTGGCCAAGGGCAGGCTTTCAGCCGACGAGAAGCGCATGGAGAACGTGCAGGTGATCTACCGGGCTACGCCGGCTTATAAAGGCACCCTTCACTACGGCGGACGCGTGCTTGTGGACCGCTCCGGCAACCTTGTGCTCTCCACCGGCGAGCGCTCCGACCTGGTAACCCGCCCGCAGGCGCAGAGCCTCAACTCGGGACTGGGCAAGGTCATCCGCGTAACCAAGGAGGGACAACCCGCCCCCGGCAATCCCTTTGCCGGCCGCAGCGATGCCCGCCCGGAACTTTATTCCTATGGCCATCGCAATGTTCAGGGACTGGCCCTGCACCCGCAAACCGGCGACATCTGGGAATCGGAGATGGGACCCCGCGGCGGCGACGAGATCAACCGCGTGGAAGCGGGAAAGAACTATGGCTGGCCTACGATCGGCTACGGGCTCGAATACAGCGGCCAGAAAGTAGGTGAGGGCATCACCCAACGCGAAGGCATGGAGCAGCCGGTGTATTACTGGGATCCCGTGCTCTCGCCCAGCGGCATGACCTTCTATTCGGGCACTGAGCTGGCCGAGTGGAATAATGATCTTTTCATCACCGGGCTCAACTCCAACCACATTGCGCACCTGCGCATCCGCAACAACCGGGTAACGGGAGAGGAGCGCCTGCTCGCGGGAGAAGGCCAGCGCTTCCGCGACATCACCCAGGGTCGCGACGGCGCACTGTATGCTGTGACCGATGAAGGCAGACTGTACCGGATCGGGAAGAAGTAAAATCCGATGCCGCGGGTAGCCATCGGGGCTGGTGCCGCAATTCCGGGGTAGCTTAGTACCTTCACGGAGGCGCAGACTTTGCCGGGAAGGGAATTGTATGGACCAGGCGATTCACGATCATATCGAACCACATGCTGCTCATGCCGACCTGCATCCTGCGGGGCGCAGGGAGCTTCTATTTGCAATACTGGCCGGCGCCCTCCTGGGTGCCGGTTTCCTTTTCACCTACTTCAGCCTCATCCCGAAGCCGGCCGGCATCGGGATCTACTGCCTGTCTTATTTCTTTGGGGGCTTCTATGCCACGCAGGAGGCCATCACCGGGCTGCGTCGGCGCCAGTTCGATATCGACTTCCTCATGCTTGTTGCTGCCGCGGGTGCAGCGGCGCTGGGACAATGGCCGGAAGGCGCGCTCCTGCTGTTCCTCTTCAGCCTTGGTCATTCGCTGGAGCATTACGCCATGGAGAAGGCCCGCCGATCGATCGCGGCTCTGGCCGACCTCGCACCGAAGACCGCACTGCTGCGCGAAGGAGGGGATCTGCGCGAGGTGCCCATCGAATCCCTGCAGGCCGGCGATGTGATCATCGTGCGCCCGCATTCCAAGATCGCGGCCGACGGGTTCGTGGTGCAGGGATCGAGTGCGGTGAACCAGGCCCCCATCACCGGAGAGAGCATACCGGTTGACAAGACCGCGGTGCCTGACCCAAACATGGACCTGGCCAAAGCGGAAAAGCTGGAAGCGGAATTCAAAGTATTCGCCGGCTCCATCAACGGGGGCGAGAGCCTGGAAGTGAAGGTGACGCGCATGGCCGCCGACTCCACCATTGCCCGACTGGTGAAACTGGTAAACGAAGCACAGGCGCAGAAATCGCCGACGCAGAACTTTACCGACCAGCTTCAGAAATATTATGTGCCGGCGATCCTGGTGCTGGTGAGCCTCCTGCTGCTGGCCTTCCTGGTGATCGACGAACCCTTTAGTAAAAGCTTCTACCGGGCCATGGCCGTGCTGGTGGCGGCCAGCCCCTGCGCACTGGCCATCTCCACGCCCAGCGCCGTCCTCAGCGGGGTGGCCCGCGCTGCCCGCGCCGATCGGACGCCCGCGCGGGCCGCTGCCGATGCAG
>CBHWDR010000205.1:0-6064 GCA_966112575.1 uncultured Chitinophagales bacterium | reverse complement strand
CGTGCGGGGCGAAGGCAGGTGTTGCCGTGCTTCTTTTGCGTTATATACCTTGATGCCCCTGGCTGCGAGCGTGCCGAAATCGAGGGGCGCTTCTTCGATCTTATCAGGATAGGTGACGAACAGCTGGTGGGAGAATGTAGCCTGGCCTTTCTGTTTGATCTCCTCGATGCGGGCAAACAGCTGTTTCGGCTTGAGCTTCACCGATGCCTCGAAATAATCGGCCTTGCCTTTCACCGGCTCCGCGAGTGAAAACTCGAAAAAGAAATTGGGGCTGTCGCTCATGTCGGAGAACGCCACATCGTGGAGATAGAAGTCTTCGAAAGGGCGCACCTCGTTCTTCAGGTCGAACTCGTTCTTCCCGAAGAACTGCAGCTCGTAAATGAACTTCAGGGTATCGTTGGTGCGGTTGATGAGGTGCACCTTGAGTGCTTCCACCACATCGTCGCCGAATTCATCCGTATCGAACACCGGAAGAAAGGAGATCCAAACGCCGTCGGCTTCCTGCTTTGGTTTTTCCTTTTCCTTCCGAATGTCCTCAACATAGCTTTTCTGCTTTTTTGGCGGGACGATCTTCTTCTCGCTAAAACGCTTGAAGTAGGGAAAATCCAGCTGGTCGATGTAGGCCGGGAACTTCACGCCACGCACATCCACCATCACCATCTTGTTGTTGATGATATCCACCACCTCTCCTTCTTCATTGGAATGCAGGACCAATACCTTATCGCCGATCTGGAACTTCATGGTGCAAAGTTAACCCTTGACCACGAACCGTTGAGCGCATCAGGAATGGTGATGGTGCCCTTCCGGGTGCAGGGCCAGCTTGCTCTTCCGGAAACCATAGATGAAATAGATCACCAGGCCGATCGCGAACCAGATGAAGAACCATTTCCAGTTATTTCCCGACATGCCGGTGAGCAGGTAGAGGCAGAAAGTCAATCCCAGCAGGGGGATCAGGGACAGCCGCTTCATCAGGGTGATCACCAACAGGACGATCGTGGCGAGCCAGAAAATGATGGTCGCCACTTTCACGGCGGGGGTCGTGAACAGCCGTTTGCCGGCTGCCTCGCTGTAATCGGTGAAGTCGCCATTGAGCAGCTCGGCAAAATAGCTCCGGCTGTACACAGAAAGCAGGATGATGGCTGCGAGGATCAGGGCCGGGTAGAGGAACTGCGAATTCACGTAGGGCAGGTGGAACTTACCGGGTACCCGGGGACGGCGCGGGATGAGCAGTACGCCGCCACAGACGAGCACGAAGGCGAAGAGGGTGCCGATGGAGGTAAAGTCGAGTACGAAGTTCTTGTCGGTAAAGATGATGGGTATGCCTACCAGCAGGCCGGTAATGATGGTAGCAAAGGAAGGTGTCTTGTATTTCGGATGGATCTTCTGGAAAGCAGGGGGCAGAAGGCCATCGCGGCTCATGCTCATCCAGATCCGGGGTTGTCCCATCTGGAAGACAAGCATTACGCTGGTCATGGCCACCACGGCCACGATCGCGATGAGGAACTGCATCCAGCCGATATTCAAATTGCCTTCCTCGAAGATGAAGGCAAGCGGATCGCCTACGTTCTCGAACTTCTTATAGGCAACGGCGCCGGTCAGCACGAGGCTGAGGAGAATGTATACGATGGTGCAGATGATGAGCGACCAGATCATCCCCTTGGGCAGGTCGCGCTGGGGGTTCTTGCTTTCCTCAGCCAGTACGCTCACGGCATCGAAGCCGATGTAGGCGAAGAACACGCCGCTGACGGCCGCCATCACCCCTCCGAAGCCTTCAGGCATGAAGGATCGGACGCCCACGTCGTTCATGGGCTTCCAGTTGGCCGTAAGGTCATTGGCAAAGATCATATAGCCGCCAACGAGGATCACGATGGTCACGGCACCCAGCTTCAGCACCACCAAGATGTTGCTGAAGTTGCGGCTTTCCTTGACTCCACGGAATACCAGGAAGGTGATGAGGAAGTTGATCAGCAGGGCCGGAAGGTCTACGATCATCCGGAGGCCGCCGATCTGCGGCGCCTGCTGCCAGGCATTGTAAAGCTCACCGCTGCTCGCCCCGCCTTCCACGGCCAGGCGCGCTTCGTGATAGCTGGTCGACAGGTAATCGGGAATATGGATCTGCAGCTTGCTCAGCAGGGAGGTAAAGTAGTCGCTCCAGGAAAAAGCGACATAGATATTACCGATGGAATATTCCATCAGCAGGGCCCAGCCGATGATCCAGGCAAGCAGTTCTCCAAAGGAAGCATAGGCATAGGTATAAGCACTGCCGGCAACGGGTATGCGACTGGCGAATTCGGCATAACAGAAAGCCGTGAACCCACAGTCGATGCCGCAGAGGACGAAGAGGAAAACCACGCCCGGGCCACCCGAGTTGACCGCCCCGCCAAGGCTGCTGAAGCTGCCGGCGCCGATGATGGCGGCAATACCGAAAAAGGTGAGGTCCCTCACGGTCAGCACCCGGCTAAGCCCATGTTTGTGGGCCTCCGCATCCTGTTTATCTTCCATGATCTCCGAGATGGGCTTCCTACGGAACAGTGCATTTGCCATAAGCAGGTTTCTATTAAGCGGTCAAAGTAAATAAAAAACAGAGATTGTGGGATGGGCAAGATTTCGCAGGAAGAGGGCCGGCCAACAAAACTCAGCTACGTTACTGACGAAAGTCAAGCCCTGCCTTTATTCAGGTCATCGGTCAGGGCTGGCTGTCAGGCGACATTTGTGGAACAAAACGAAAAACAATGGCAACAACAACCCTCTCCACCAACCTTACCCATAACCAGGATCGCACTTCCCTCCTCGCCCGTTTCAACAGCTTCTGTGCCGGACAGGAATCCAACCGCCTGATGTGGCTCGGTGGCATCCTGGCCGCTCATGGTTGCATCATCACCCCGCTGACCGTGATGGCCGTTCTTCTCGCCGGTGCGCCCATATTCCTCTTTATCCTTGCCCTGGTAGCCATGGGCATGGCACTGGTCACCAACCTTGCCGCTCTGCCCACCAGGATCACCATACCTGTTTTCGCCATCAGCATCCTCATCGACATCGCCGTAGTGATCGGCAGCATCGCTGTCGGCCTCGACATCGCCAAAACATACATCTAAGAATACTTGTCGACGATGCAAAGAGCCTCCCGATCGCGGGAGGCTCTTCTTATGTTATCAATGCGGTGGGCAGTGGGCAGTAGGCAATAGGCAGAAGGCAATAGGGACAAGATCGGAGATCAGCGATCTGCGATCAGCTCTGTCGTTGCACCAGGTATTGCGCCAGTTCCTGCAGGGGCGCCTTGCGGTTGGAGAGCACGGCCACGTCTTCCAAATGGTCGAAGGCTTCCCGGATGTAGCGCTCTTTCAGCTCATGCGCCCACTGGTCCACGCCGCAGTCATGGAAGATCGACAGCACTTCCGCCACTTTGCCGGGCTCATCGGTATTTAAGAGTTCCTGCAGGCGCTTCTTCTGGCCGGCGTCTGCCGTTTCGAGCGCATGGATGAGGAGAAAGGTCTTTTTATTGGCCTTGATGTCCCCGCCCACCTGCTTGCCGAATTTTTCCGGGTCGCCATAGGCATCGAGGTAATCGTCCTGCACCTGGAAGGCCAGTCCGAGCTTGCGCCCGAATTCATAGATAAGGTTCTGGTTGCGCTCGAGCGCCCCCCCGAGGATCGCGCCCATCTTCAGGCTGGCAGCGAGCAGTACGGAGGTCTTCAGGCTGATCATCTGGAGGTATTCGTCAAACGGCACTTCGTCGCGCTTCTCGAAATCCATATCCATCTGCTGGCCTTCGCAAACCTCCTGGGCGGTACGATTGAACAGGTGGATGATCTTTTTACTGTGCCCGCTCGTCATGCGGTTGAGATAACCATAAGCAGCCACCAGCATGACGTCCCCGGCCAGAAGGGCCGTGCTTTCCCCATGGAGTTCGTGCACCGTGGGCTTGCCGCGGCGCAGGGGCGCCTTGTCCATGATATCGTCGTGGATGAGCGTAAAGTTGTGGAACAGCTCAATGGCCGTGGCGGCCAGCCAGGCATCCGGCAGGATCTCGTCGAACAGCTCGTTGCCCATCAGGCAGAGCACCGGGCGCACGCGTTTGCCGCCCAGCTGCAGGAAATACCGGTTCGGATCGTAGAGGCTGGCCGGCGTTTTCGGAAAGTGGTCTTTATCGAAATAGGTAGCAAACTGCTGCGAGAGCGATTCAAACTGCTGCATGTGGATGGATGGCTTGTCTTTTCTTATTCGTTGTTGCGCTTCCGGGCCTTGTGTTTCGGCTTCCGGTTGCCGGTTTGCGCGCGGTGTTTGGTCTGCGCAAAGATATCCTCATCCGTATCGTCCGCGCCCGGAGCGAGCACCCACTCGTAGTCGAGTTGCCGCTTGATCAGGTTGGCGGCGATCACCTTGATGGTTACTTTGTCGCCCATGCGGAACTTACGGCCGCTGCGCATACCTACGAGGCTGTAGTCGGTATCCACCAGGCGGAATTCGTCGTAATCGGCCAGGCTGGCAATGCTCACCAGGCCTTCGCATTTATGCTCCACGGTCTCTACCCAGAAGCCGAATGCTGAAACGCCGCTGATCACCCCTTCGAATTCTTCACCGATGAAGCCCTGCATGTACTCTACCTGCTTGTACTTGTTGGCTGCGCGCTCGGCATCCATGGCCGCGCGCTCGCGTTCGGAGCAATGCTTGCACTTCTGCTCCATCTTCTTATCAGGCTGCACATTCTTCTCCAGCACTTCCTCCAGCACGCGGTGCACGAGCATATCGGGATAGCGCCTGATCGGCGACGTGAAATGGCAGTAATGCTCGAATCCAAGTCCGTAGTGACCGATGTTCTCGCCGGTGTACGTGGCCTTGGCCATGGTGCGGATACCCAGTTGCTCGAGCACATGCTGCTCGGGCTTGCCGTGCACATCGCGCAGCATGGTGTTGAAGGATTCGGCTACTTTATCGGGAGACGAAGTGTCGAACTTGTGGCCGAACTTCCGGGCGAAGGCCATGAAGGGCAGCAGCTTCTCTTCCGAAGGCAGGTCGTGCACCCGGTAAGCGAAGGGGATCGGCTTGCCTTTCACTTCCAGCTTCGATACATGCTCGGCCACGTATTTGTTGGCGAGCAGCATGAATTCTTCGATCAGCTGGTGCGCTTCTTTGCTTTCCTTTACCACGATACCAATGGGTTTTTTCTTCTCATCGAGCTTGAAGCGAACCTCTGTAGAGGAGAAATTGATCGCACCCGCGTCGAACCGCTTGCGGCGGAGCCGCTGGGCGATATTGTTCAGCAGCAGCACTTCGTCGAGATAGAGGCCGGTTTCCTTCTCGATCACTTCCTGCACCTCTTCGTAGGTGAAGCGGTGGTCGGAATGGATCACCGTCTTGCCCAGCCAGTAGCCCTTGACCTGGGCCTTGGGTGTCATCTCGAATACGGCAGAGAACGTGAGCTTGTCTTCGTGCGGACGAAGCGAGCAAAGCACGTTGGAAATATGTTCGGGCAGCATCGGGTTCACGCGGTCGGGCAGGTAGACCGAGGTAGCCTTGGAATAGGCTTCCTTGTCGAGTGCCGTCTCCGGCTGCACGTAATGCGTAACGTCGGCAATGTGCACCCCGATCTCGTAATTGCCGTTCTTCAGCACGCGGATTGAAAGGGCATCATCAAAATCCTTCGCATCCACCGGGTCAATGGTGAAGGTGAGGATGTTGCGGAAATCACGCCGGCGGTCGATCTCGCTTTGCGCGATCAGATCGGGGATGCGGGCTGTTTCTTCCAGGACCTCGTCGGGGAAAGAAAGCGGGAAGCCATTCTCCAGCAGGATCTCTTTCATGGCCACTTCGTTCAGGTCTTCCTGGTCGAGTACCGAAACCACCTCGCCTACCGGCCGCTTCTTGCTGTCCTTTTCCCATTCGGTGATCCGCACCACCACGCGGTCGCCGTCCACAGCGCCTTTGAAATTGGCCTGCGGGATGAAAATATGCGGGATCTTCTTGTCGCCATCGGATACGAAGAAGGCGAAACCTTTGTTCATTTCGAGCTTGCCCACGAATTCGAGCTGCTTGCGCTCGATCACTTCGGTCACCACGCCTTGCA
>CBHWDR010000204.1:0-6083 GCA_966112575.1 uncultured Chitinophagales bacterium | reverse complement strand
TGTTCCTTGTTCCCGACTTCGCTAAAGCTATGTCGGGCAGGCTTTATTCTTTATTCTCCCCAAGGCCGCCCACGGTGCCCCATGGCGTAAGTTGCGCCCCTAGCGGGGCACGCAGAGGTGTGAGGGCTCCTTGTTGTCCCAGGGCTGTCTCAAACGGGAGGCGGGCTCCCGTCTTTCACCCTATCTTTGGACCCGCTTTATGAAACAAGAGAAAATCCTCGTTATTGGCGCATCCGGTCAGATCGGTGTTGAGTTGACCCTCGCGCTCCGCAAGATCCATGGTGCAGCTAATGTGATCGCTTCCGACCTGCGGGAACAGAACCCCCTGCTGGAAGGCACCGGTCCCTATGTGTCCATGGATGTGATGAACAAGGAGATGCTGCACGTGCAGGTGATCCGGCAGAACGTGACGCAGATCTACCTCCTGGCGGCCATCCTTTCGGCTACCGGCGAGAAGAACCCCAACCTGGCCTGGCACCTGAATATGCAGGGGCTGCTCAACGTGCTCGACATCGCGCGCGAAGAGAAGCTCACCAAGGTCTACTGGCCTTCTTCGATCGCCGTGTTCGGTCCCACCTCGCCGAAGCAGCATTGCCCGCAGCAAACGATCATCGAGCCGACCACCGTGTACGGCATCTCGAAATATGCGGGTGAGTTCTGGTGCAATTACTATTTCCACAAATTCGGGGTCGACGTGCGCAGCCTGCGCTACCCCGGCCTGATCTCGTATAAGTCAGCGCCCGGCGGCGGCACCACCGATTACGCGGTGGAAATTTATCATGAAGCGCTGGCCGACAACCACTACGACTGCTTCCTGCAAAAAGACACCTACCTCCCGATGATGTATATGCCCGACGCGATCCGGGCCACCATCGAGCTCATGGAAGCGCCGGCCGACAGGATCAAAACCCGCACTTCCTACAACCTCTCCTCGATGAGCTTCTCGCCCGAAGAGATCGCTGCCTCCATCCAGAAGCACATTCCCGGCTTTACCATTGCCTATGCTCCCGACTACCGGCAGAGCATTGCCGATTCCTGGCCCCAAAGCATTGATGACTCCGTGGCCCGCGCCGACTGGGGCTGGAAGCACGAGTATGACCTCGATGCGATGACCGCTGATATGCTGAAGAACCTGGGGAATTCTCGAATTAGCTAATTAGCTAATTAGCTAATTCGAGAATGGTGTTCTCCAGTTGGTATCCGTCCTGTTGTTCCCAGATAGCTCTCCACTGCAGCGCAATAAGGCGTATGGACCAGCATTTGCATGCTACCGGGCATGCAGCAGACGACCAGTAAATGGCTGATCCTGGGTGGCGTGATGGTGGCGATATTGCTGTCTTCGCTCGACCAGACGATCGTTTCCACGGCCATGCCCACCATCGTACAGGAACTTCACGGCATCGAACACCTGAGCTGGGTTTTCACCGCATACATGCTCGGATCAACTGTGACCGTTCCGGTCTATGGCAAGCTCTCCGACCTCTTCGGCCGCCGCCGCCTCTACCTGATCGGCATCGGTATTTTCCTCCTGGGTTCCATGCTTTGCAGTCTGTCGGGCAATATGACGCAGCTGATCCTTTTCCGCGGGCTCCAGGGCATCGGCGGCGGTGCTATGATGGTCAACTCGTTTGCGATCATCGGCGATGTGTTCCCGCCCGCGGAGCGGGGCAAGTACCAGGGTTTGATCGGCGGCATGTTCGGGTTGAGCAGCGTTGCCGGTCCCTTGCTGGGCGGCTGGATCACTGATCACACGTCCTGGCGCTGGGTCTTCTATGTCAACCTGCCGTTGGGCATTGCCGCCATCGCCATCCTTGCCGCGGCCCTGCCGAAGATCACTCCGCATCACCGCGACAAGCGCATCGACTGGCTCGGTGCCTTCTTCATCATCGCCACCCTGGTGCCCCTGCTGCTTTCCCTGGTCTGGGGAGGAAGCATTTACGACTGGAATTCCGCACCTATCCTCATCTCGTTGAGCGTCGCACTTGCTTCGCTGATTCTGTTCATCCGCACGGAACGCAGGGTAGCGAATCCCATTCTTTCGCTGGATCTTTTTCGCAACCGGGTGTTCCTCGTTTCCGTAACCACGCTTTTCCTCACGGCCATGGGCATGTTCGGCGCCATCCTATACATACCGCTCTATGCGCAGGGCGTGATCGGCGGGTCGGCCACGGAAGCCGGGATGATCCTTACCCCCATGATGCTCTCGCTGGTAGTGGCCTCGGCCATCAGTGGTCAGCTCATCTCCCGCACCGGCAGGTACAAGGCACTCGCCATCACGGGCACGGCCATCACGGTGCTGGCGCTCTTCCTTTTCTCAAGCGTCACCGCGTCGACCAGTAAGATGCAGCTCATCCTGCGCATGATCGTGCTGGGGGTGGGACTCGGATCCACCATGCCGGTTTTCACGCTGGCCGTGCAGAGCGCCTTCGATCAGCGGCGATTGGGCGAGGTAACGGCCAGGACCCAGTTGTTCCGGAGTATTGGCGGCACAGTGGGTACGGCCATCCTGGCCGGCATTATGAATATGCGGCTATCCGGAGAAATGCGTGGCCTCGGCGATGAACCCTTCCTGGCGCAGTTGAAGCGGCTCGAACCGGCAGCAACTTCCGAAGGCTTCGACGGCTCCGTGATCCAGAGTGTGTTGAATCCGCAAAACCAAACGGAGATCGCGGCAATGATCAGCCGCCAGCCGCAGGCGCAGCAGGCGCCCGCCCGTGCAGCAATGGAGCATTTTGTTGCCTCCTCTCGTGTGGCTTTCAGTCATGCCCTCGATGGGGTTTTCCTGGTGGCAGCTCTGTTGATGGCGGTTGCCCTGATTGTGGTCTGCTTCCTGCCCGAGATCCCCCTGCGCAAATCACTCAAGCCACTGGCCGAGGAAGTAGGACAGGAACTGGAAGATGAACTGGGCAACTACGATGAAGATTGCCTTCCCGAGCGCCACGCGGCGGGGAATCGGAGGGGTTCCCACCTTCGCTGAAGCTGCGGTGGGGGGAGAGGGTATTAGGGTATTATGGTATTAGGTAATAGGATATTCCCGCCTTCGTCAAGGCTATGGTGGGCGGAGGAGGTCATGGGGGATTGGGTATTCAACACGCGAACTCGCGAACTCGCAAACCAACTCTTAAACTTTTGAACGTTTAAACTTTTGAACGCCCTCAAACCAGCTTGTGCTCGTACGCATACTTCACCAGGCCGATGACGGAGTTGGTGCTGGTTTTGCGGAAGATGTTCTTGCGATGGGTTTCTACGGTGCGCTCGGAGATGAAGAGCGACTCGGCGATCTGCCGGTTGGAATATTCTTTTTCGATCAGGCGGATGATCTCGAGCTCGCGGTCAGTCAGGTGGGCGTACTCATTTTCTTTCTTTCGTTTGCTCTGGCGGGACAGCTCGGCGAGGACTTCGCTGGAAAAATAGATCCCTCCGCCGGCGATCTTCTCGATCGCTTCTATCAATTCGCTTTTCCCGATATTTTTCAGCACATAGCCATTGATGTCGGCCTTGTCGATCATTTCGTTCACCAGGTCACCTTCGCCGTTCATGGAGAGGGCCAGGATCTTGATCGAAGGGAATTGCTGACGCACCAGTTTGGCCAGTTCGTTGCCAGGCAGCGTGGGCATCATCACATCCGTGAGCAATACGTCAACAGGACGGGTACGCAGTTCGTTCACAACGGTTTCCGGACGGGTGGTGGCAAAAACAAATTCGAACCGGTGCTCCCCCTTGAGCAGCGACATCAGGCCATCGATCACGATCTGGTGGTCATCTACCAATGCTAGCGATATCTTTCCCATAAGCTATTCGGTTCAAGTTAAATTATAATGGGATATGAAGCGCCACCAGGGTGCCCTTCCCTGGTGTGCTGTCGAAATCAACCGCTCCTTTCAGGTATTCTACCCGGGTGCGGATGTTTTTCAACCCCATACCCTCCGAAGCGTTGGTCGTTTCAAACCCCTTCCCATTGTCTTCAATCGTAGCCGTGATCTCGTTTGCATCGCGGATGATCGAGATATCAAGCGTATTGGCGCCCGAATGCTTGATCACATTGTTCACGCATTCCTGGATCACGCGATACAGCACTGTTTCGGTGTTGGAGCAGAGTCGTGCTTCCAGCCCCTCGGTATAGAGGTGCACTTTCAGGCTTCGCTGGTCGAGCTTGTCGATGAACTCGCGAATGGCAGCTGCCAGGCTGTTCTTCAGAAGGGCGTTCGGCATCATGTTGTGGGATACCGACCGGACTTCGCGGCAACTCTCATCTACCAGCGCAATGATTCGTTCAAATGCGTGTTTGTCTTCGTTCGTATCAAACCGGGCGCCGTGTTCGTAGGCCGACAGGTTCATCTTGGCCGCGCTCATCATTTGGCCCACGCCATCGTGTAGGTCTTTTGCGATGCGCTGCCGCTCGGCTTCTTCGGCTTCCAGCACGGCGCGGGTAGCCAGCTCCTGCTGCCGGAGCACTTCGGCCTGGATGCGGGCTTCCGATTTGAGCTGGCGGCGCCGATAGAGCAGGTAGCCCAGCAGAACTGTGAGCACCATCACCACCAGCAGGGCGCTGATCAGCACATTGCGCCGATTGAGCTGGAGCTTGCGGTTGTCGATCTCGAGTTGCTGGATCTGGCCCAGCCGGGTAAGGGCGCTGATGTTCTGCACGCGGTTGGTGGAATCGTAGCGCTGTTTGAGAATGCGCTCATTCTTTTCCTGTAATTCCAGCTGCTGCTCGCTCAGCTCCAGGTTGGCTTCGGAAAGCTCCAGCTTGTTCTGCGTGAGGGCCAGCAGGCTTTGGCGGATCTGCAATTGCTGGTTGCGGATCTCGAGCGCCTTGATCGAATTGTCTTTGTTGAGCAGGGCGATCTTCTTTTCCTTTTCCAGGGTTTCGTATTTGGTTTGCAACTCGGCGAATCGGGCATTGAGGTCGGAAGTGAATAGCGAATCCTTTGCATCGGCATAAAGCTTATACAGGGCGAGGGAACGCTGGGGTGCCGAACGCTCATACAGGAGCGACATATTCTTATACAGCGAAGGCAGCTCGGGCTTGCAGGCGGCCTGTCCCGATGCCAGCTGCAGGGCTTTCTCATAATGCTGTTCGGCTTCGTCGTTTTGCTTCAGCGAATAGTGGATAAAACCAATATTATTCAGGCAGCTCACCATGCCCTTCACGTCGCCCAGCCCCTGTCGAATACCATAGGATTCTTTGGCGAGGGGAAGTGCATCGGCATAGCGTTCGGTTTTCGAATAGAGGTTGCTCAGGTTGTTGAGTGCATTGGAGAGGTACTCGCGGTTGTTGAGCTGCCTGCTGATGCTGATGGCTTTCTCGAAGTAGTTTTTTGCCTGGTTATAGTTTTGATTGATCGTGTACACGTTGCCGATGTTCACATAGGAACCGGCCAGCCCGATTCGGTCGCCCAGCTTCTCCTTCATGGCGATCGATCGTTCCTGGTATCGGATGGCCTCATCCAGCCGGCCCAGGTTCTGCTGTACGATGCCGATATTGTTGAGCGAGTAGGAAACACCGAAATCGTCGCCCTTGCTTTCGAAGTAAGTGAGGGCACTGAGCTGGTTCTCCAGCGCCTTGTCGAAATTGCCCTGCCGCTGGTAAACGATACCGATCTTGTTGTATAGACGCGCAATGCCAATGATATCGCCCTGCCGCCGCCGTACCTCCATTGCCTTCGCATAAAGGCTGAGTGCCTCGGTGAAGTTCTGGCGGTCGTAATAGATAATGCCCATATCATTATAAGCCTGGGCGAGGCCTTTGTCGAAACGGAATTGCTGGCTCAGTGTCACCGCTTTTTGTCCATAATCAAGCGCTTTGTCGCCATTCACCAGCCGGTATTGCCAGGTAAGCTCGTTGTAGGTCTTGATCAGGTTGGTATCGCGCTGGCGGCCGGCCACTTTCTCCAGGCTGTCGATGATGCGATTGGTCTGCGCTTGCGCACAGAAGGAGAGGGCAGGGAAGAAGAAGGCAAGGAGCCATTTCATAGTCAGTATTCAGCTTTGGTCTTGGCCGCAGGCCCGGGTTCGGTAGAGCTCTTCACTTAGGTAAGAGTAAACCTGTAGGAAATATAGGGAATAAAATGATTTTATGC
>CBHWDR010000203.1:0-6087 GCA_966112575.1 uncultured Chitinophagales bacterium | reverse complement strand
AGTTCCAGCTACGCCGTGCAGATGGTACCGTGCTGACGACGGTTACCGTTCCCAACACCGGTTCCTTCCAGAGCTGGCAGACGGTATCGGCCAATGTAACCCTCCAGGCAGGTGCCCAGACCCTGCGTGTCTACACCACCCGCGCCAATGGCGGATGGAACTTCAACTGGTGGGAACTGCAGGGCGGATCCACCACGCCTCCTCCCCCGCCGGCGACCACCACTACCCAGCGCATCGAAGCAGAAAACTTCGCTTCGCAGAGCGGCATCCAAACCGAAGGTTGTTCGGAAGGTGGTCAGAACGTGGGCTGGCAGGACAACAACGACTGGATGGACTATTCGGTAAACCTCGCCTCCGCTGCTACGTATACGATGAACTTCCGTGTGGCTTCGATGTTCACCGGTGCCCAGTTCCAGGTACGTAATGCTTCGGGTTCGGTACTGGCAACGATCACGGTTCCCAACACGGGCTCCTTCCAGGGTTGGACCACGGTAAGCGCACAGGTGGCCCTGCCTTCGGGTCAGCAGACCCTGCGCATCGTAACCACGGCGGCCAATGGCGGCTGGAACTTCAACTGGTTCGAGATCGCATCGGGCGGTGGTACCTCTGCAGCAGCGACCCGCGAAGTAGAGATCATCGGAGAAGCCGGCGTAACGGTCTATCCCAACCCGGTCAGCGATCGCTTCCTGCTCCAGGTGAACAATGAGCTCGCCGGAACCATGAGCGTGCAGCTGGTGAACATGAGCGGCGCAGTAGCAAAGCAGTTCCAGGTGCGCAAGGCGGCCAAAGGTGCGAGCCAGACCTATCTCTCGATCGGCAGCCTGCCCCGCGGCGAGTATGTACTGAGCGTGAAGATGGGCGACTGGACGAAGACCACGAAACTGATCAAACAGTAATTCACCCTTTTTAAAATAAACAGATCCCGGCCGGTTGGCCGGGATTTTTGTTGTTGGAGGTCCTTATTTTTACGGTATTCCAACGCCCGCTTATGAACCAACTCCTCCGGTACGGATTCATCGGAATCATCTTTCCCCTGCTGGTGACCTACGTTTTTTATTTTGAGTTTACCAGCAACTATACTCAGGACCTTTTCTCCGAAACGAAATTCAGAACCTTCTACAGCTCCAATGTTTATCAAACCAGGCCGTTGGGTAAGGAGCTGCATCTCTGGACCTACCAGAAGTTACGTTCCAGCGGCAGGTTCGACAAATACTCGGGCAGTGAAAGCTATCCGGCACAAAGGCTCAAACCGATGGACCGGGAAGCCGATGCCTTGTTTTATTCCAGCTATTTTGTACTTGCCGCCCTTTTCACCATTCTTACTGCCCTCCTGACCCTGTACACGTTGGAAGATCCAGACCTGTTTCCCATCGCCGGGCCCTATAAGGATCTCATTGTTTGTTTCCTGATCCTGCTCATCGGCTCCACGCAGTTCGTGGTTACACCTTACGACACGCCGGGGTATTTCTTCGAAGCGGGCGGCATTCTGCTCTTTCTGCGTTACCGGAAAAGGCGCAGCCCCGTCCTGCTGGCGCTGCTTTGCCTGCTGATCATTGCAGCTACGCTGAACCGGGAGACTTCGCTGCTCATTCTGAGCTTTATGGCCGCCGCTTATTTTTCCACGGCTAGAAAGCCATTGGACTGGATACGGCCAATGCTGCTCCCCGGCATCTGCTATGCGCTCGTTTACCTGTACCTGAAGCTGTTCGTAGGCGGGGGGAGGTTTACCGATGCGAGTACCTTGCAGCAGAACCTGAACCTCCGTACACCGGATGCACTGATCGGTTTTCTCTTCGCCGCCTTTGTAGTGTATTTCTTAATCCGGTTGTTCCCGCATCACCGTAAGCTGGTGGTCAGCTACCTGGTTTTTTCCCTGCCCTACATCGTGATCATCTTCCTCGTGGGACTAACGATCGAGTTCCGGCTCTGGCTTCCGGTACTGCAGGGAGGCATCGTTCTTTCGCTGCTCTCGCTTGACCGGCTCAAAACCGCACCGCTGAAATCAGGAAATTAGGTGAACAGCTCAGGCGATCGACATTCCGTCGCGTGCATGTGGCCGGATCCGACGACGACGGATCAGCCGGAAAGCCAGCAGCGCTGCCAGCACAACGGTGCCTCCGATACCGATATAGAGCCAGGACGACGGGCCACTGCCGGTTGACAGGGTTGTTTTTCCATTGCAGTCGGCCCAGCGAACGCCCGGTGCGATGCCCAGTCTTGCAGGCTTTCCCTTTTCGGTATTGTTGCAAATGATATTGCCGCGGCCATAGGTCGGCAGCGTACTCCATACCTCAATGTTCTTCACGCTGGCACCCGGGTTGCTCACCCGGTTGTTCTTCACCAGAAAACGGGTGCTGTCCACCGGGTTGGTAGGACGGGTATCGATCACAATATTCTGTGGCCAGTTAAGCGAACGTCCATGGAGGTAGCCCGAAGAATCGACGGTATTATTCTCAATGCGCACAAGGCCGCTCCCACCAAGGGAAGCGATCCCCCAGGTGTAGGTGTTCCTGACGGTATTGTGGTGAACGAAGGCCCTTGTGTAGCCGCCGATCGCGATGCCCGTACCCTGCTGATCGTTGTATTCAAGGCCAACATTGGTCACCACGTTATTGTAGATCTCGCTTAGCCCGACCGAAGCATTACTGAGCATGATGGCCGGACGACCGGTACCATCGATCTTCCCGTTGAACACCTTGATGTTGCCCAGCCGCGAAGGGCGATAATGGTACATCTGTCCGTTGCAGTTCTTTGGCCTACTGAAATTATTCGGGTCCGTCGAACCCATATACATGCCTTCGATCCGGATCTTGCGCATCTCGAAATCGTGTATGCTGATCTGGTCGAGCACCCAGTTGTTCACGCTGGTATCGCAATCCGCTTCATTCTTGATCCAGCAGCCGAATGTGCAGTCTTCTACATAGAAGCGTTCGGCTTCGATATGGGCGCTTTTCCCATGGATCGAAAGGGCTGTGCCGGATGAACCCTTGATCCGAAAGCCGTAGCGTTCACGGCTGCCGGAGCCCGTTATTTTAACATACTGGCTGTGTTCGATATCGAATCCGGCTGTTACCTCAACGGTCCCTTCATTGATGATGACGATCGGCTTCTTGGCCGTTCCGATCAGGGAGCCGAAATAGAAATAGCTCCAGGGATTCGCGGCGGCCCGGATCACGATGGTATCTCCCGGTTTACATGAGGCCGGTTGAAAGAGCAATCCATTATCGCTGCCTTTGTTTGGATAAATCCGTTTCCCCTGCGCTATTGCTGTCAGGGAACTGAGGAGCAGCAAGCTCAACCAAAATTGTTTTTTCATATGCGACCGATTGCGAACAAGGATAAGCATTCTATTCGTGTTTTTTACCTCTGCCATAGTAAATAACGACGATTCATACACGAAGATGGATGTACCTTGGCGACACATTCGTTTTTTTACGAATTGATATTGATCAATTCAAAAAAAATTCATCGACAAAAAAAGACTTCCCGTCGAGGAGTGTGTTTATCCAGTATCTTCAAAAGCTAATTTGGCACTATTCTCGCCTAGTTGCGGACGATAATCCCCACCCCTGGAAAATTTCTACCCGAGTTCAATTTTTTATCTAATAAACCGTCTAGCTAATCGTCCACGTATGAAGCACCTCAAACCGACTGCTCCGGGAAGGATCATTGTACTTACCGTGCTCGTCCTTGCGCTTTTTCAGCAAGTAAATGCACAAACAATCATTGGCCGTCAGAATGTAGATCAGTATCCAACGACGGCATGGAACAGCATGACTTACGGATTAACTTATTTGCCTTCGGATTATGGCACGAACACAACGCAGCGTTACCCGCTGATCATTTTCCTTCATGGCTCCGGCGAAGGCGGAGATGGAGTGAATGGTCTTTACCGCCTGCTGGTGCATGGCCTGCCGCGCCTGATCGCCAATGGCATGAATCCAGAGGCCGTAAATCCGGCTGATGGACGCAACTACAAGTTCATCGTCGTATCGCCCCAGGCACCTTCTGCGGCTTACTGGTCGTATTCCTGGACGCAGGTCCAGTATATCCTGGCCGATGTCGGTAACCGGTACCGCGTTGATCCATCCAGGATCTACATCACCGGCCTTTCCGCCGGCGGTGCTGGTACCTGGTCGTGCATCCTCAACGGCGCAACTGCCGCTCAGAAATTTGCTGCTGCCATCCCTGTGAGCGCGGCCGGCACAAACAGCCAGTCGGAAATTGACCAACTTCCCCTGACCGGAGGTACGTATGGCAGCAAGGTTTGGAACGTTGCCGGGCAGTATGAATCCTGGCTTGCATTTGCACAGAACTCGACCAATGCGATCAATAATGCATGGCCCGCTCCTGCTGTACCCGCGATCGTATCGGCTGTAGCCGGTGGTGATCACAACGATGTTACCTGGGACGCTGCTTACAACGTGAACTGGCGTGCCAATTCGCAGAACAAAAATATTTACGAGTGGATGCTGCAGTACACCCGCGGAGGCAGTACGCCGCCCCCTCCGGTGAACCAGGCGCCCACCGCCAATGCAGGCAGTGCGCAGACCATCACCCTGCCTACTTCTTCGGTTACCCTTAGCGGCAGCGGCTCAGATCCTGATGGCTCGATCACTGCCTATCAGTGGTCGCAGATCACCGGCCCGGCCAACGCTACGTTCACCAACCCGAACGCTGCCCAGAACACGGCCAGCAACCTGGTACAGGGTACGTATACCTTCCGGCTCAAAGTAACCGATAATGGCGGCCTGACAGCCACCAGCGACGTATCGATCACGGTGAACCCGGCGGTAGTAACCGGTGGCGGCACCACGGGCGTTACGCGTATCGAGGCTGAAAACTTCACGGCACAACGCGGCATTCAAACCGAAGGCTGTTCAGAAGGCGGACAAAACGTCGGCTGGCAGGATACCAACGACTGGATGGATTATTCCGTGAACATTACCACGGCCGGCACCTACACCCTGAACTTCCGCGTGGCGACGATGTTCAACACACCGCAGTTCCAGGTGCGCAAGGCAGATGGTACGGTACTCACCACCCTGAACGTTCCGAACACGGGCACATTCCAGACCTGGCGCACGATCACTGCAAGTGTAACACTTCCGGCAGGCCCCCAAACTCTCCGTCTCGTTACGACCAATGCAGCCGGTGGCTGGAACATCAACTGGTTCGAGATCGGCGGAGCTACCCAAACGAGCAGCGCGCCTGTAGTTTCCGCTACCGCGCCCAGCACGGTGGCTGCTACCAGCACTACACTTATCGGAACTGCAACAGTAGCCGCTGGTTCGATCAGCGCCTATCAGTGGACCGAAGTTGCCGGGCCGAACAACGCCACGATCAACAATCCGAATGCGCCTTCTACAACCGTCAGCAACCTGGTTGCCGGTACCTATACCTTCAAACTGACCGCTACCGATAACAATGGCGTTTCTTCCTCTGCAACGGTGAGCCTCGTAGTAACGGGTTCGAACACAACCGGGTCGATTACTTCATTGAAGATCGAGGCTGAAAACTTCACGGCCCAAAGCGGTATTCAGACCGAAGGCTGCTCTGAAGGTGGTCAGAACATCGGCTGGCAGGATACCAATGACTGGATGGATTATTCCGTGAACCTGGCCGGTGCAGCTACCTACACCGTCAATTTCCGGGTCGCTTCCATGTTCACCGGTGCCACCTTCCAGCTGCGCAACAGCAGCGGTGCTGCCCTGGCAACGGTTACGGTTCCCAACACCGGTTCCTTCCAGGGATGGACCACGGTAAGCGCCCAGGTGGCCCTTCCCGCCGGTCAGCAGACCCTGCGCATCGTAACCACCAATGCAGCCGGCGGATGGAATATCAACTGGTGGCAGATCGAAGGTGGCTCGGCAGGCAATCCGCCAGCAGCAACCACCCAGCGTATCGAAGCTGAAAACTTCAGCGGACAGAACGGCATTCAAACCGAAGGCTGCTCTGAAGGCGGACAGAACGTAGGATGGCAGGATACCAACGACTGGATGGACTATTCGGTGAATATTGCTACGGCAGGTACCTATACCGTATCCTTCCGTGTAGCAACCATGTTCAACGGTCCCCAGTTCCAGC
>CBHWDR010000202.1:0-6092 GCA_966112575.1 uncultured Chitinophagales bacterium | reverse complement strand
TCGTGTACATCGTTGCCGCCCTGGTCTGGTGGTTCTTTTCGCTCTACAAGCAGAACGAGGCCATGTTCACCCTGCAGAAGGCCGACGTGGAGCTGCGCCACCCGAACAGGGGTCCGCGCTATGCGCAGGAGCTCACCGAGATCGAGGACCAGCGCCGCCGCAACGTGGCCAAATACATCGGCGAAGGCAGCATCTTCTTCGTACTGATCTTGGTCGGCGCCGTCTATATCTACCGTTCGGTACGACGCGAATTCCGGGCCCAACGCCAGCAACAGAATTTCGTGATGGCCA
This sequence comes from uncultured Chitinophagales bacterium, assembly GCA_966112575.1. Taxonomy (GTDB): domain Bacteria; phylum Bacteroidota; class Bacteroidia; order Chitinophagales; family Chitinophagaceae; genus Flavisolibacter. The sequence goes on along the minus strand of CBHWDR010000202.1, from coordinate 5,801 downwards.
TCACGCACGAGCTCAAAACGCCGATCTCGGTATCACGCCTCAACCTGGAAACCCTGCAGCGCCGGCAGCTCGACGAGCAGAAACGGGACAAGCTCGTGCAGATGACCCTGCAGGAAACGCTTCGCCTGGATGACCTGATCAACAACATCCTGATCTCCTCCCAGCTCGACGGGCAATCGTACAAGGCCACGCGTGAAGAGCTGGACCTTTCCCGCCTTGCCGGCAGCGTGGTGCAACAGTTTGCGCATCGCTATCCCGAACGCACGATCGAACCCGCGCTTGCCGAAGACGTGGAGTTCACCGGTGACCCGCTGCTGCTCAAACTGCTACTGAGCAACCTGTTGGAGAATGCGCATAAATATTCTCCGCGGGACCGCAGGATCCGCGTACAGCTGCTGGACGGCCCAGCCATTACGCTAAGCGTCTCTGATGAAGGCGAAGGGATACCGGAAGAAGAGAAGCGCAACGTGTTCCGGAAGTTTTACCGCATTGGCAATGAACAGACCCGCAAGGCCAAGGGCACAGGGCTCGGCCTTTACCTTTGCAAGAAGATCGCCGAAGACCACGGCGGCCGGATCCACCTCAGCGATAATCAGCCGCAAGGCAGTATTTTTACCGTTCAATTTCCGGGCAAGGCCTGACTATGTACAACTCCGACAAACCATCGATCCTCCTCGTGGAAGATGAAGAGAACCTTCATGAAGCGCTCAAGCTCAACCTCGAGCTCGAAGGCTACCAGGTGACCTCGGCCTTTGATGGCGTTGCCGCCATGAAGGCGGTGCAGGGTGAATATTTCGACCTCATCATCCTTGACGTGATGATCCCCGAGATGGATGGCTTCGCGGTAACGCAGAACATCCGGCTCACCAACACCGAAGTGCCCATCCTCATTCTCAGCGCCAAGGACAGCAGCGCCGACCGCGTGCTCGGTTTGAAAAAAGGCGCCGACGATTACCTCACCAAGCCCTTCAACCTCGAAGAGCTGCTGCTGCGTGTACAGAAGCTGATCCTGAAGAACAAACGCCTGCAGGACAAATCCTTCGTGGGAGAGACTTATAGTTTCGGCGGCCACTCTGTGGACTTCAAGGCCCAGGAAGCCACAACTGCCAAAGGCGAGAAGATCGCCCTGAGCAAGAAGGAAGCCATGCTGCTCAAGCTCCTCATCGAGAACAAGAACGAAGTGGTAACGCGGGAAAAGATCCTGCAGTCGGTCTGGGGCTACAACGTATACCCCACTACCCGCACCATCGACAATTTCATCCTCAATTTCCGCAAGTATTTCGAAGAAGACAGCCGCAACCCGAAGTACTTCCATTCCGTAAGAGGCGTGGGGTACAAGTATACCGAGTCATAAGGAGGGGACTGATCGCTGATCGCTGATTTGGGGATCGCTGATCTTTCCGAAGCGCCGGCTTGTCTAGGGACCAGCTACTTGCCCCGGGCCCCGACCGTTCGGGGTAGCCCGGGAGAACCGGTATCATGAACTGCCCGGGACTTTAGTCCCTGATTCTGATGCCTAAAAATTAATCGTCCCCTCCACCAGTGCTTTCCACTCCTGTTCCAAACTGACCTTCTGATGATGGGCCACCTGCCCATCAATATAAGCCCGTACCCGGTTCAACTGGGCCGGATTGACGGACTCCACAAAATAATCATCCTGCCAGTGCAGCTTTGGGCCGGGAATGCCGGAGCGGTTGTTGTACCAAAATGCAGACTCACCCTTCAGCTGCTGCGCGATCCAATCAATGGTTTCGCCTTGATTCATCGAGATCAGGGCATGGACGTGATCCAGGTACCCGCCGATCCGATCGAGATAGATGCCTTTCCTCTTTGCAGTTTCCTTGATGTGTTCAAACAGGTAAAGCCGGTTCTGTTCCACCAGCATCGGCCGTCTCATTTTCGTGGCCCACACATAATGAAGCCATACATTCTTCATCGACATGCTGGAAAATTAGAAGGGGCAGGTTAGCCTTTCAGGGGAAAATCCTCCAGTAGAATTTGTTCTTTTCCCTTTTGGAAAGGAGATTTTTCCGGTAAACTGAGGGAAGGGACTAAAGTCCCATTTGCCGTGAGTCCTCTCAGCCCCGGGCTGAAGCCCGGGGCAAGTGTACCTACATAAAAGGAATCCAGGCAAATGCGTCTTTACAAATGACCTATTCAACGTAAATCCTTAGATCAGGTACCGGCTCTTTCAATTGAACTTCTTGCCGACAGGCTTCAGCCTAATTGCCTCGGACTAAAGCCTACTTGCCCCGGGCCCCGACCGTTCGGGGTAGCCCGGGAACACGGAACACTAAAGAATCCGAAGCGCCATGCAGGGCGCTACAAACCATTTATCAAAATCTCCCGGCCGGCTTCACTCCTAGCGTATTTTCGTTTCGTGCGGATCCTGATCACCGGAATGCTGGTATTGCTCTTCGCTGCTGTGCATGCACAGCGGGTGCAGACCATCGTACCCAAGGGTCCTGTGGTCATCGGCACCGCTTTCCAGGTGCAATACCTGGTCACTGAGCCGGGTGAGCTGCAACAGTTCACCGCGCCTTCCTTCACCGGCTTCCGCGTTGTGAGCGGACCAAACAAGTACAGCGGCACGGCTTCGGTAGACGGAAAGATGCAACCCATCCTCAACGTGACCTTCACCCTGGTGCCTTCCGAAGCAGGCACCCAATCCGTGGGTGGACTGAAAGTGATCTTTCGCAATGGCAACGAACAGGTAAGCCCAGAGGCCAGCGTTCTCGTTTCGCCACCGCCACGTGCCAGCTTCAATGCCCTCTCGAATGCAACTTCCCTCCCCTCGGCCGGACCTGTTACACCGGCAGAGCGCGAAGCCTTCCTCCGTGCCAACCTCTTCATCCGCGCTACCGTTAACCGGAAAACTTGCTTCGTAGGGCAGCCGGTGCTGGCTCGTTTCCAGCTCAACTCCAGCCTGCAGTCTACCTCCACGCTCGATCGCGCCCCGGGCCTCTATGGTTTCAGCGTGGTGGATGTACTCGATATCAACCGCTCGCACCAGTCGGTGGAAACGATAGGGGGCAAGGTATTCAACACCTATACGCTGCGGGAAGTATTGCTCTACCCCGGTCAGTCGGGCCGGCTTGTGGTAGATGAGCTGATCGTACAGAACGAGATCGAATTGCCCGACAGCGGGGGTGTTCATTTTTTGAAGAGACAATTGAAGACCGACCCGATGTACGTAGAGGTGCTGCCGCTTCCCGAACCGCAGCCGGCCGATTTCGGAGCCGCCGTGGGCCGGTTCTCGATCCGCGCACAGTTCGACCGGCCCAACATGGCGGTCAATGAACAGGGCCATCTCCTCCTCGCCTTGCGGGGCAGGGGCAACTTCATCCAGGTCTCGCCCCCGCGCATCCCCTGGCCTTCCGGCCTCGACGTGTTCGACCCGCAGGTCACGGACAGCCTTCGAAATGATTCGGCCACCACTTCCGGCCTTCGCCTTTACCGGTTTGCCTTCACGCCAGCCGATACCGGCTGGATCCACCTCGCGCCGATCGTCTTCAGCTATTTCGACCCGCTCACGAAATCGTACAAAAGCGATTCCACCGATCCCTTACGGATCTACGTTGGCCCGAAGAAAATCGCAACCGGATTAAGAAGCCGCATCGGCAATACCGTGTCGCCGGTTTGGATCGGGATCATATTGCTCAGCATCATCATCGCCCTGGCAACAGTCTACCTCCTTCGAAAGAAAAAGAAAACGGCGGAGAAAAAACCGGTCGGTGAAAAGCCGGCTTTCGATGCGATCACGGAACTGTTGGCCCTGAACCTGGAGCTGCCTGCACGGGAAGCCTGCGTTACGATGAGCCGTATCCTGCTCCGTGCGAGACGCGAACAGCCCCTGACGGCAGAGCAGGTCCGATCACTTCAGTCCATCCATGAGGAATGCCAGCTGATCGCCTTCACAGGTACCGATGCTTCTGAGCAGGTGGAAGCGCTCCGCAGGCGTGCGATCAACATCCTAGATACATAGCACTAAGATCGATCAGAGGTCGCCCTGTTGCGGGCGGACCACGATTTCCTCGGGCACGGCCTGGGGAGAAAGCTGTGTGGCAGCGAAGATCAGCTTCGCGATGTCCTCCGCTTCCATGATGCGTTCGGGGGGAACGCCGCTGCCCTTCCAGGAATCGGTGTACACGGCGCCGGGCATTACGGCGGTCACCTTGATGCCCTGGGGCTGCAGCTCCCGCCGGAGGTTCTTTGAAAATCCGAGCAGGGCGAACTTGGAAATGCTATAGGCGCCACCGCCGGGATAGGCCGCGAGGCTGGCGATGGAGCAGATGTTGAAGATATGTCCACGCTTCGCCTCCAGCATCCGGGGCAGCAGGTCGCGGGTAAGGTGATAGGCGCTGTACAGGTTGAGGTTCATCGTTGCCTCCAGCGCGCCATCGGGCTCGTCGGAGATATTGCCGGGCGTGAAGGTGCCGGCATTGTTCACGAGTACGTCCACGTCACCGGCTTCCTTGCGCACCCATTCGCCGAAAAGCTGCGCCTCCGCTTTCTTTGAAAGGTCCATGGCCACGCCGCTGACCGTCACGTTCGGGAACTGCATGCGCAGCTCATCCATCGTTGCAAGAAGCGCGGGCTCGCTGCGCGAAGTGAGGTAAAGATCCGCGCCGTTGAGGGCGAAGATGCGGGCGATGGCCTTTCCGATCCCACGGGAGGCCCCGGTGATTACGACATTCATAATGTTCTCGGTTCTGACTTCGAAGTTCGCGCTTAACCACGAACTTCGGCCCCCTGATGAAGTACCAACATCTTTTTTTCGACCTCGACCATACCCTTTGGGATTTCGATGCCAACTGCCGGCAGACCCTGGAACAGCTGCATATCGACCTGAAGCTGGTCGACCGCGGCATCCACGACTTCGACCTGTTCTACCGCAATTATCTCGTGCACAACGATAAGCTCTGGGCCCGCTACCGCAACGGTTATATCAAGCAGGAAGAACTGCGTATCAAGCGCATGTGGCTCACGCTTCTGGATTTCAAAATTGCCGATGACACGCTTGCCCGTCAGCTCAGCGAACTTTTCCTGCAGCTCCTGCCTTCGCGCACGCTGCTCTTCCCCGATACCATCGAAGTACTTACCTACCTGCGGGATAAGGGCTATGGCCTGCACCTCATCACCAATGGATTTGAAAAAACCCAGCATAGCAAGCTGAAAAATTCGGGGCTGGAAGGCTTCTTCGAAAAAGTGATCACCTCCGAATCATCCAACAGCCTGAAGCCGCAAAAGGAGATCTTCCTGCATGCCATGCACAGTGCAGGCGCGGTAGCCGAAACAAGCCTGATGATCGGCGACAGCCTGGAAGTGGATATTGCCGGCGCGTTGAATGTGGGGATGGATGCCGTGCATGTGAATTACGGCGACGCGCCGCAGGAAGGCATCAAACCTACTTATACCGTGCGGCACCTGCGCGAGCTCGAAAGCTTTCTCTAAGAAAAATCCCTCCGCAGAACGGAGGGATTTTTTTAATAACAGGCCGCGGACTTTTCCATCTTGCAGCACTTGGTCTGCATGTAGGGGCACTCCTTGCCTGTGTTCTTAGTTGGTTCTTTTTTCGGCGCTTTCCCCGTGTTCATCACCGCGGCCGTTACACCGGCAGTGAGGAGCAGCGCAGCTGCAGCCGTGAGCAGATATTTTTTCATGTTAAGGGAATTGTAACCATAAGTTAGCACAAATCGCTGATCGCTGATGTGGCGATCGCTGATTTATTTTAAACGGCATAACCACAGATCAGAAATCAGCGATCAGAAGTCAGCGATCTTACAATCGGCCGAGCACGG
>CBHWDR010000201.1:0-6147 GCA_966112575.1 uncultured Chitinophagales bacterium | reverse complement strand
TCATATAAGGGGTTAGCACTGCCCGGGTCTTTGATCACCAGGGTACCCTTGGCACTGGCCACCGCTGCAGCCGTTGCCGGATACGCGATCGATGCGGGGTAGCCGCCGGCGGGATCTTCCCAGAGATGCACAGCCGCATGCTTGGCGCCGGAATTGATGTCCGCAGCAAACGTGAGATCGAAGGTGATCTCGTTGGTAACCGTATTTACATTGGTGATGGTGATGCTCGTGTTGTTAACACTGCAGGGTTGAGCGTAGGTCCTTAAGCTCAGGCAAAAGATTGCCAGTACGATAGTAGTGATCGTTTTCATGACGGGTGATTATGGTGGATTAAAAAATACGGGCTCGTTGCTGAACGACGGGGCATTCAACGCAGGACCATTGGAGCACGATTTTTTGAATAGGAAGGAGGACGGCTTGCGAGCGCAGACGCTCGGTCATGTTCGATCTGGACTGGGTGGGTAGGATTTTCGGGGAGAGGAATTGGAACAGTGCCGTAGCTGGAACAAAGATGAGTCAGGAAAATGGTAATTGCAAGAGTTTACTAAGAAAATACACTTACACATGCGCGTGGATATACTCGTGCGCCCAGGATAGTGCCGTCTGAAACTGCTCTTTTTCAGTTAAATGCGTATTGTCGAGCAGGCGTGCATCTTCTGCCTGGCGAAGGGGACTTACTTCGCGGTGAGAATCGATATAGTCACGCATTTCGAGGTTGGTGCGGATCTCTTCGAGCGTAATGTTCGGGTTCTTTTCGTACAGTTCCTGGAAACGGCGCTCCACGCGAACGGCATTGTCGGCGGTCATGAAGATCTTCAGCTCGGCATCGGGGAAAACCACCGTGCCGATATCCCGCCCGTCCATCACAATGCCCCGGTTGCGGCCCATCTTCTGCTGTTGGGCAACTGCGAACTTGCGCACTTCCTTGATGGCAGCCACATCGCTTACTTTCTCCGCCACAACGAGGTCGCGGATCACATACTCCACGTTCTCCCCGTTCAGGAAGATCTCCGAAGATTCGCTTTTCGGATTGTACATGAACTCCAGCGAAACCTCCCGGAGCGCTTTCTTCACTTCGGCCGGATCGGTCCAGTCAACGTGATTGCGCAGGAAATAAAGGGTAATGGCCCGGTACATGGCCCCACTGTCCACGTAGATATAACCCAGCGTCTTTGCCAATTGCTTCGCCAGCGTGCTCTTTCCACAGGACGACCACCCATCGATGGTGATAATGATCTTTTTAGGGTTTGCCATTGCGGCACAAAAATGCCAACATTCGGCCAATCGACAAAAAAAGGCCCCGCGTTCGCGGAGCCTTTTTTTCTGCTGTTCAACCGGATCAATATCGCTGGTATTGCTGGCGATACAATGTGTTGCCTGATTCATCCCGAACCCGAACATAATAACTGCCGGCACCGAGCCGTTGCACCGGAAGCATTATCGAATTGCGTCCTTGGGTGAGGGTGGCCGACTGTGCTGCGAGGACCTGCCCCGACATACTCACCACTTCGATGATCACCTTATGCCCTTTCGGCGCACGTACATTGAGGCTCGCCACCGCTTTGCCTGGATTCGGATAGATCGGATCAAAACTCCAGGCCGGCTCCGCTGTTTCGGTACGCGTGATCGGTTGTGCGCCGGTACCGGCCATCGACACCGGGTAGCCCAGAGCATAGGAGCCATTGATGCGCTCGGTAAACGTGAAGGTATAGAATCCACCGGCGCCAGGCAGGGCCGCATAGCTGGCCGCATACTTCTTCGTATTGTTATTGGCTGCCTGGCCGTACGAAGCGGCGCTGACCAGGTAGATCGAGAACGCAGTACGCGGCTGACCCGTTGCCTGCTCAAGACCCGCCAACTGTGCTTCGGAGTAGTAAAGGCTTACGGTCTGCGATACTTTATAGATCAGGCTTGCTTCGATGCGCACCACCTTATCGCTCACCTTATGCAAGCCGTTGCGATCGCCATACAAATTGAAGGCGCCGGTGCCGCCATGTTCCACAACGAGGTTGGTACATCCGAAACCGGAGGATGAGTTGTTCTTCACCTTGCCGAGGAGTTCTCCGTCCTGCTGCGAATAAACATACACTTCCTGTCCGGCGCCCAGGTTCTCCCGGCCGTTGTGCCCGGGTTCATTTTCGATCCGCCGCTGTGCACCCCGCACATTCAGGTTATCGATCGTCACACTTTCCGGACCGCCGGCATTGGCATCGTTATTCCAGCGGAATCCCAGGTAGAATTGCCGGTTGCCCAGCACGGCCGGCAACTGCGCTGCAAAGCTTCCTTCCTCGGGCAGGAGCGCAGCGAAAGGCTGGAATGCCTCCCGGTTCAGTTCTGTAAAATGTACCCCATCGAAGGAATAGACGATGGTCATGTAATCGAATACCGGCAGGTTCTCGATATCAGTGCTGCCGCTTGCCGCATCCACTTCCCCCTGTACACGGTAATCGAAAGCGATCGTCAGCTTGCTAAGGCCGCGGGCATCGATAAGCGGCGTACGGATGATGACCCGGCTCTCGCTGTTGGAATTATACGTACCAGAAGGCAGTTGCAGCCCGGTCAGTCCTTCTTTACCGGTGATCGCAAGCTTGTTGCCGAAGATGCCCCAATGATTCTTCCCGGTAGCCTGCGGATCCGCAGCGCCTTCCGGGATCTCGAGGAGTTCAGCCCAGCCGGCAGGACCGCCAAAGCCATCGGCTCTTGTGAAGCCTTCGCCGATCAGTACCCGATCGCCATTGCCGATAACAGGGATCACATCATCATCGGTGATCGTGATGGTGTGCATGTTATTGACCGGGTTACCACCGGCATTCGTGAGGCTTATGCTCAGCTGGATGATTTCATCCTGCTCAACCATGCCGTCATTCTTCACCGTTACCACGATATTCTTCTTCGTGGTCGTTGTACCGCTGTTGCTCAGGGTTGTTGTTGCCAGCACATAATCCTGGCCTGAAACAGCACTACCTGAAGCAGTAATGGTTGCCGAAGAACCCGCCGGAAGAACCACCGGTATCTCGATCGTTTTTTCTGAACTACAGCCCGCCGGTATGGCGGCTTCATTGATCGTAATCGCAGGAGCGATGAAGCCATAGGTCACCAGGCAGGGCTTCACAAACTGGCCGCCGACGCCACAGGCGTACCAGGCGTTGGCCACCGATTCCACCAGTGAACCGCAGGGATCGCCATTCATGGCGATAGCTACTTCCACAGAAGCTTCGCGCGCTTCGGCATAGGTCGCATTGGCCGTCAGCATCAACTCGGTCAGGAAGGCTACCTGCTCCGATACCTGGAAGCCCACACCGTTGACCCGATAGGCATTTCCCAGATCGTTGATCTCGTCATCGGAATCACCGAAGATGTATTGGTTGGCGACGATCTCCGCGGGCCGGAAACCATTCTTCGAGCCGGCAGTGAGCAGGTAGAACCAATGGTTGATCACACCACTGTTGGTATGCACCCCGCACTGGTCATTGGCCAGCGAAGGGGAACAGTTCTGGTCTACCCAGTTCACGCCACCATACGTATCGGGGTTGCCCTGGGCCTTTGGATTATCCATCCGGCGCAGCGGCGCATTCTCGTTGGCGCCGATCTGCTCACCGATGTAAAATGGACGATAGGCCGTTGGCGGCACCGTGCTGCCGGAACGGGACATCGAAAAATGTTCAACACAGGCTGCCCAGATATCCGAGAAGCCTTCGTTCATGGCTCCAGATTCATTGGCATATACCAGGTCGGCGGTAAAGGAACAGACCCCGTGCCCGATCTCGTGGCCGCAAACATCAAGGGAAGTAAGCGCTTTGAATCCTTGCGCTGCCGTACCGGATCCATCTCCATAAGTCATGGCCGTTCCGTTCCAGAAGGCATTGTCGTAGGCTGGACCATAATGGATGAAATTCCGGATGCGCGCATTGTTGCCATCATAGCTCAGGCGATTGTGACGGGCCAGCCAGTAGTCATACACCACTTCCGCACCCCAGTGCGCATCCCAGGCAATATCATCATTCTCGGCTTCGAAAGCTCCTTCATTGGCGGGCGAGCGATGATGCTCGGCAAGTGTCCAGTTATTGTCCACATCGGTAAACGATTTACCCTGGCTATAGAGCGCTGCTACATTCAGCGGGATGCCGCCCACGCCATTCAGGTCGAAGGTCTCGATACCGTTGCCGCGGGTGTCGTCCTGCAGCACCCAGGTGCTGGCACCCGGCACATATACTTCGGTTGTCGGGTGGCTGCTGATGAGCGGAAGGCCGAGGATCGGATCCAGGGCAGGGCTGAGGAGGGAACCGCTAAGCTGCCTGGTCTTGATCGATTGTGTGCCTGCATAACGGGTTTGTACCGTTGTACTGACCGAAGTGGAGGCAGGCGAACCACCGGCATCATCCAGATGCTTGATGATCTTATCCACCAGCAGGATCGTACCGCTCCGGGCATCCACATAGATCCAGGCGCGGCTCACCGGCTCCGCCGCATAGATGTTGAACTTCCAGGCAAGCCGCATCTCGGCAACCCCTTTCTTATTAAAATCCTTGATGATGACCAGCTCGCCCTTGGGCGTATATTCTTCCAGCTCCTGGCGTAGTTCGGCACGCACACCAAATTCACCGGGGCGGCGGTCGATCTCTTCCTGTACCTGCTGCCAGGCATATTTCCGGGCGCCCACGCGTTGCAGGGCTTTTTGAAGCGCCGCCGCTTCATTCAAAGCCGGGGACACGGAAAGGGTTTGCGGCACGTCATACCAGGCGCCGCTGACAAAAGCCACCTGCCCGTTCCGCAGCAGGGCTTTATAACGGCCATGCGCAACCGGGATACCGCGGAACTTTTGTTCAAACTCGTTTACCTCGATAGTGGGCGTAGGCTTATGCTGGCGAACCGGCACCAGTTGATCCACGCCTGCTTTTACTTCGAGGTAGCTGGCCAGGACAGCGGGTACCTGGTCGCGTGAATAGGTAGCTGTTTGCCGAAAAGAGATGAGCGAGGGCGTTTGCCGCTCGGGCGATATACGCACGTTCTGCACTTTCGTGTCGGCCTTGATCTCGGCAACGTGTTTCTGGATTTGTTCGGGAGTTTTTTGAGCGAGTGCGATCGATTGAGCGCATAGGAAGGACGCAAGCAGGGAAGCCCTGCCAAAGGATAGAATTCTTGGCATATGTGTGTAGTTGGGTTTGTTACCTCGGGTGTTAAGGCCTATCCGTTTTTGATCCAGGCTAATGTTTCGTATGGTATTTCAGCAAGCAGGCTCAGCGTATCTCTGTTTAAACAATAACCAAAGACTTTGCCAAAATCTTAAAGAAATGTGAAAGCCGGCTCCTCTGCACGTACGAATCCTTTGTACGAATGGATTTGCGAACGCAAAAAAAATCCCGCTCCGAAATAACGGAGCGGGATGATTGATCGGGTGGATTACCCGGAAGTAGTATGGATCAGCCTTCGGCTTTCGTTTCCTGTTCTACGCCTTTCTTGATCGTGAACACCAGGCTGGCTTTTTCCTTGTCCAGGTCGGCCTGGAGGGTATCGCCGGCTTTGATGTTCATATTCAGGATCTCTTCCGCCAGCGGGTCTTCCAGGTACTTCTGGATCGCGCGATGGAGCGGTCGGGCGCCGAACTGCGCATCGTATCCCTTGTCGGCGATAAAGCTCTTCGCCTCTTCGGTCAGCTCGAGCGAGAAGCCGAGGTTGACCAAGCGCTTCATCACTCCCTTCATCAGGATATCGATGATCTGGAAGATGTTGTCCTTCGTCAGCGAGTTGAAGATGATCACGTCGTCGATCCGGTTGAGGAACTCAGGCGAGAAGGTGCGCTTGAGCGCTTTCTCGATCACCGCCTTGTTGTTCTCATCCTGGTTCTGCACGCGGGCCGCCGTAGCGAAACCAACACCCTCGCCGAAATCCTTCAACTGGCGGACACCGATGTTCGAGGTCATAATGATCAGGGTGTTCTTGAAGTCCACCTTGCGACCCAGGCCGTCGGTCAGTTGTCCGTCATCCAGTACCTGCAGCAGGATGTTGTAGATATCCGGGTGCGCTTTTTCGATCTCGTCGAGGAGGATCACGCTGTAGGGCTTGCGGCGGACACGCTCGGTGAGCTGACCACCCTCTTCATAACCCACGTATCCGGGAGGCGCACCGATCAAACGAGAGACGGTGAAT
>CBHWDR010000200.1:0-6149 GCA_966112575.1 uncultured Chitinophagales bacterium | reverse complement strand
GATATTTTTACCGCATGCGCCTCCTTGTATTTGTGCTGTTGTTCACCCTGACCTTCCAGTTACCGGCCACCGCCCAGAAGAATCCCGGCATTCTCGCGGGATCCGTGATCAATGATAAATCCGAGGCCCTGGCCGGCGCTACGGTACAGCTGATCCCCTTCCGCGATTCAGCCAGCCTCATCCGGCAGACCGACGGCAACGGCGCCTTCCAGTTCACCAACATCGCCCTGGGCTACTACCGCCTTCGGATCGGCTATTCCGGCCTTCCGGTGAAGCTGATCGACTCCATCCATTTCCGCACCGAGCGATCTGATTTCCAGATGAATGATATCGTGCTCCGCCCGGCCGATTCTACCGGGAGGATGGAAGACATCGTGATCTATGCCGAAAAGCCCCTGATCCAGAGCAAGGATGGCAATATCACATTTAACGCGGGCGAATCGGCCCTGAGCGCCGGCTCCAACGCTTCCGACCTGCTGCAGAACGTGCCGCTGGTGAACAAGGACCCCGGAGGGAAGCTGCTTGTCCGCGGCAAGGAGCCCCGCATCCTCATCGACGACAAGCCCGTGGAGCTGAATGCCCAGCAGCTGCAGGACCTGCTGGAGTCCATGCCCGGCAGCTCGATCGAGAAAGTGGAGGTGATGACCAACCCGCCGGCCCAATACGGCAATGAAACGGGCGTGATCAACATCGTGACCAAGAAAGGCAGCATCGGCAAGAGCGGCCGGATCTCGGTCTATGCCGGCTCCCGGGGCGAAGCAGGGGTGAACGGCAGCTACAACTACCGGAAGAAAGGCCTGGTCATTAATGTCAACACCGGCCTGGGCTATAACCGCTTTACTGGCAATGGCTATTCGCGCCGCACCAACGCCGACAGTTCGGCGCTGAACACCACGAACGAATACACGAACCGAAACCTGCGGCCCAACCTGCGCTTCAATATGAACTATGAGGTCAGCAAATACCAGTCGCTGAGCCTTACGCTGATGGTCAACGGCAATGGCATCGATAATCGCAACACCACGGAATACCGGAACCTGAACAAGTTCCAGAGCATCACCCGCCTCACCACACGAGCCATCGGGGTCAAGGGCACCACCTGGAATCCCAACATCCAGGCCTCCTACGTCTGGCGAACGAAGAAGCCGGGCGAGAGCATCAACCTGCATACGAGCCTGAACCATTCCGCCTCCGACCTAGACCGCGATTTCTACCAGCGGTTTTATAATCCCGACTATACCTTCAACGGGGTGGACTCCACCCAGCAGCAGCTGACCGACAATGGTACCCTGGGCAGCAATGTGCGCGTGGATTACAACCTGCCCCTGGGCAACAAGAAGACGAGCATCTCCACCGGTGGCTATTTCAACTGGTCGCGCTCCAATATCGTGGCTGATGCCTCGTACTTCCGCAAGGCCGATGGCGCCTGGGCGCCGCAGGACCTGCTGTCGAACGATTTCCGTTTCCGCCAGTCCATCGGCAACCTGCGGGCTTCGGTCAAGCAGGTTTTCTCCCCGCAGTTCAGCGCTACGGTGGGACTGAATGCCGAGCAGACCTCGATCCTTTTTCACTTCAACGACAGGGGAGGGGATACCTCGAACCACAACTGGACTTTCCTGCCTTTTGCCACCATCGCCCGCAACAGGAAGCAGGTACTGAACCTGACGGCTTCCTACCGGCGGACGCTGCGCCGCCCCGGCATCGGCGAGCTGAACCCGACGATCGACTATTCGGATCCCTATAACCTTCGTTTTGGCAATCCCGGGCTACTTGCTTCGCCTTCGCATAATTTCGACCTGGTGCTGGGCCGGACAAAGAACAGCTTCTACGCGAACCTGGGGCTGGGCTACAACATCGTGGAAGACATCTATGCCCAGGTGCGTACCCTGCTTCCCGACGGAAAGACCCAGGTGACTTACCAGAACATCAGCGGAAGGAAAGAGTACGAGGTCAGCACCTGGAGCGGCCTCACACTGACGAAGCAGCTCCGGGTGAACCTGAGCGCCAGCTATACCTACAACCAATACAGCGCCTTCGACAAACTGGTGCGCAAGTACCGGGACGGCGGCTCTTTCACCTCCAACCTGAACGGCAACTTCACCTGGAAAGATATCTATACGGCGACGGGCAATTTCACCCTGAACCGCTTTGCCAACCCGCAGGGTACGGTGCGCAGCACGCTGAGCATGAACCTGGGCGTGCAGGCGCGCTTCTTCAAGCGGAAGATGTCGGCCACCCTCAACCTGATCGATCCCTTCCTCCGCCAGGAGAACCGCAGCTTCACCTACGGCACCAACTTCACGGTGGAGAACTACAGCGCTACCCGCACCCGTAACTTCCGGCTCACGCTTGGCTACAACTTCTCCAACGCGGGCAAGAAGAAAACCCCGGCCCAGCTGCTGGGCAAGCCGAAGGGAAAGGCGTGAGGGGGGCGGAGTTTGGGAGTTCGCGAGTTTGCGAGTTTGCGAGTTTGCGCAGTTCAAAAGTTCAAAGGTTCAAGAGTTTAAGAGTTGGAGCACGGAAGCTGCGGAGATGATGGTAAGTGGCAGGGAGTCAAAAGCAGGAGTTTAGAGCTTTGGGTGCGGAGTTTCCCTCCCGACACGTCGGGTCCGCAGGGGCTTGTGCTTTGTGATAGGGGAAACTTAGCTACCGTAAGAACTGCTACTCTTTAAAAACTATCTGGAAATACTGTTTTTTGTCCACGCTTTTCCGCTGAATTAATGCTCGGTATCGAAGTGTCGGCAGGAAAATCTCCAGCGTTCAGCCTCTATACTTTGCGCCTTTCCGTCCTTGCGGTAAAAAATTCTGTGCCCCTCTGTGTCTTCGTGACTCCGTGGTTCAAAACACAAATAACCTTCGTTCCCCTTCGTGCCCTTCGCGTGTTGTTGGTTAAAAAAAGCGAGCGAAGCGAGCAAAGCGGGCACCTAATTCAGGAACGTCAGCATGTGCCGCGCCATTTCGAAGAGGGCCGAAATATTGGAGGGCTTCACCAGGTAGGCGCGGGCGCCCAGGGAAAGACAGGAGTCCTGGTAGAGGGGCGAGTTGGAGGTGCTCCAGACCAGCTTTACGATCTTGCGGTAGCGGTCGTTGCTTTCCAGGCGGCGCAGGATCTCGGCGCCGTTCAGCTCGGGGATGTTGTAGTCGAGGATGACCAGGTCGGGGATCTGCTGGTCGGGCAGCTCATCAAGGAAGCTGAGGAACTTCTTCCCGGTAGAAAAAGCATACAGCCGGATGGACGGGTCGATCTCGTTAAAAGCTTCAGTCAGCAATTCCTGATCATCAATATCATCTTCCGCTAATACGATCGTCAGCATGGGTTTACGAGTGGTGGCTAATGGCAAAAATTAAAGGTAGCCTTTCTTTGCCAACCAACCTCGGCGAAGGCGTTAAATCGCGGTTATTTGTGCAACCGGCAGCGTACCTGCTTCGTCTTTGCCGGGAGCGGACGCAGCCGGTTTGGACAAGAACCTCCGGATACGTTCTTCTAAGTGGAAACACTGAAACTTCCATACGGCTGTGTTCCCGTCTTAAAAAACTCAAAATTAGTAGACCCGTATTCTGATTTTTAGCTAGGTTTGATTACCCAATCGCCCTTTAACCATGAGTTCAAAAAAACCCAAAAGCAATGGGTCTGTACCCGTGCCGGTACCTGATCCGTCCATTCTTTCTGATGAGACCGTTGCCGAAAGCCCTGTGCTGAACCGGCCGGCGCCCCCTCCGACAGGCTTTATCCCTTCCGAATTCGATGGTATCCTCGACAGCCGTGAGCTGCTGAAAGTACTGGCCGAAGTACGCAACGGTAACTTCACCGTGCGCGTGCCCAACGACGGCCTCGGGCTCACCGGCCGGATCTACGATACCCTCAACGATATCATCACCCTCAACGAACTGCTGGTACAGGAGCTGACCGAAGCCCGCAAGATCATCGGCAAGCAGGGTAAGCTCAACCACCGCGTGGAACTTCCCCGCCTGGCCCGAGGGTCCTGGAGCACGGCCGTGGAGTCCATCAACTCCCTCATCTCCGACCTGGTACACCCAACGATCGAGATCGCCCACGTGATCTCCTCGGTGGCCAAGGGTAACCTCTCGCAGGAAATGCCCCTGCAGATCGGCGACCACGTGCTGCAGGGCGAATTCGCCCGCATCGCCACGGAGGTGAACGACATGGTGAAGCAGCTGAACCTCTTCTCCATGGAAGTAACCCGCGTAGCCCGTGAGGTGGGCTCGGAAGGTAAACTCGGCGGACAGGCCAAGGTAAAAGGCGTGGCCGGTGTGTGGAAAGATCTGACGGACTCCGTAAACCAGATGGCGGGTAACCTTACGGCTCAGGTGCGAAACATCGCCGAAGTAACGACGGCGGTAGCCAAGGGTGATCTCTCGAAAAAGATTACGGTGGACGTACAGGGCGAGATCCTCGAGCTGAAGAATACCATCAACACGATGGTGGATCAGCTCAACTCCTTCTCCTCCGAGGTAACGCGCGTTGCGCGTGAAGTAGGTACGGAAGGTAAACTCGGCGGACAGGCCGAGGTACCGGGCGTATCGGGAACCTGGAAAGACTTGACCGACTCGGTGAACCAGATGGCCTCCAACCTCACCGGACAGGTACGAAATATCGCGGAAGTGACCACGGCCGTAGCGCGTGGCGACCTCTCGCGCAAGATCACGGTAGACGTAAAAGGAGAGATCCTGGAGCTGAAGAACACCATTAATACCATGGTAGATCAGCTGAACTCCTTCTCTGCCGAGGTGACCCGCGTAGCCCGTGAAGTGGGTTCCGAGGGTAAGCTGGGTGGCCAGGCAACGGTAAAAGGCGTGGGTGGCGTATGGAAGGACCTTACGGATAACGTGAACCTCCTCGCCGGTAACCTCACCGTGCAGCTGCGGGACGTATCCAAGGTGGCAACGGCCATCGCCAACGGTGACCTGACTCAAAAAATTACGGTGGATGTAAAAGGAGAGATCCTCCAGATCAAGGATGTGATCAACCGGATGGTGGATCAGCTGAACTCCTTCGCATCGGAAGTAACCCGCGTGGCGCTGGAAGTGGGTACCGAGGGGAAACTCGGCGGCCAGGCAAAAGTGCAGGGCGTGGGTGGTACGTGGAAGGATCTGACCGACTCCGTGAACCAGATGGCCTCCAACCTGACGGCCCAGGTGCGCAATATCGCCGAGGTAACGACGGCGGTGGCGAACGGTGACCTTTCCAAGAAAATTACGGTAAACGTAGAGGGCGAGATCCTCGAATTGAAGAATACCATCAATACCATGGTGGATCAGCTTAACTCTTTTGCCTCCGAGGTGACCCGTGTGGCCCTTGAAGTAGGTACGGAAGGAAAGCTGGGCGGACAGGCCAAGGTGCAGGGCGTGGGTGGCACCTGGAAAGACTTGACCGAGTCGGTAAACCAGATGGCCTCGAACCTCACCGGTCAGGTGCGGAACATTGCCGAGGTGACGACCGCGGTAGCAAAGGGCGATCTCTCCCGGAAGATCACGGTGGACGTGAAAGGGGAGATCCTCGAATTGAAAAACACCATCAACACGATGGTGGATCAGCTGAACTCATTTGGATCGGAAGTAACGCGCGTGGCGCGGGAAGTAGGTACCGAGGGTATGTTGGGCGGACAGGCCGACGTACCGGGGGTGGAAGGCCTCTGGAAGGACCTGACCGATTCGGTAAATAAAATGGCCTCGAACCTGACGGCCCAGGTACGAAACATCGCGGAAGTAACTACCGCGGTGGCCAACGGTGACCTGTCGCGTAAGATCGAGGTGGACGTAAAAGGCGAGATCCTCGAGCTGAAGAACACGATCAACACGATGGTGGAACAGCTCCGCGCCTTTGCCTCCGAAGTAACCCGCGTAGCCCGTGAGGTGGGTTCGGAAGGTAAGCTGGGTGGCCAGGCGCACGTACCGGGCGTTGGTGGTACCTGGAAGGATCTGACGGATTCTGTAAACCAGATGGCGGGTAACCTGACGGCCCAGGTACGCAACATCGCCGAAGTGGCGATCGCGGTGGCCAACGGGGACATGTCGAAAAAAATTACCGTGGACGTGCGCGGGGAGATCCTGCAGCTGAAGGAGACGCTGAACACGATGGTGGATCAGCTGCGCGCCTTCGCTTCGGAAGTGACCCGTGTGGCGCGGGA
>CBHWDR010000199.1:0-6165 GCA_966112575.1 uncultured Chitinophagales bacterium | reverse complement strand
CTACTGCCTACTGCCTACTGCCTACTGCCTACTGCCTACTGCCTACTGCCTACTGTCAATTCGGGATCCCGACCGACGATCCGAAGCCGATATTCTTCACGTCCGGCTGTACATTTATTACATTTACTCCAAATCTCCTTTGTGAACCTGCGCTCCGCTGTCCTTTGTCTGACCACACTCCTGCTTTGCCTGACCAGTTTCGCCCAGAAAAAAGCGACCGTCTCCGGACGCGTGGTGGATGAGAACGAACGACCATTGGCACAGGTATCCGTCGCCATCCTCGGACAAATTCGCGGGCAGTCAACCTCCGACTCGGGCACGTTTCGCATCTCCGTTCCGGCCAACCAGGCCTTTGCGCTGGTTTTCACCCACAGCGGCTATAAGCCCATGCAACAGAATTTTCTGCTGCTCGAAGGAGAGAACGAGTCCATCACCATCCGCCTGGAACCCGCTTCCGGCGGGCTCGACACGGTAGTGATCGTGCGCGATCCCCGCGAGCGTACAGAAGTCGGACTGATCCGGCCCAATCCCAAATCGGTGATCAACCTGCCCTCGCCCGTGATGGGTGTGGAAGGCCTGCTCAAGGTCTTTGTGGGCTCCAACAATGAGCTGACCTCGCAGTACAATGTCCGCGGCGGCTCTTACGACGAGAACCTCATTTATGTGAACGATTTCGAGATCTTCCGTCCCTACCTCGTACGGAGCGGCCAGCAGGAAGGCCTCAGCTTCATCAACCCCGAGATGGTGCGGAATATCTCCTTCTACACCGGCGGCTTTCAGGCCCGTTATGGCGACAAGATGAGCTCGGTGCTCGACATTCAGTACAACCAGCCGCGCGACTTCGGCGGCTCTGCCTATATCAGCATTCTCGAACAGGGTGCGCACCTGGAAGGGCGCAGCCGGAACAAGCGCTTCAGCTATGTACTGGGCGCCCGCAACCGCAGCAACCGCAACCTACTCTCCCGCCAGGAAACGCAGGGTAGCTATGTGCCCGCCTCTTCCGATGTGCAGGCCCTGCTCAACTACCAGTGGAATGCAAAATTGAGCGCCGAACTGCTCGGAAACCTTTCCCGTACCCGCTTCACGCTGGTGCCCGAGTTCAGCCAGCTTACCTCTTCAGTTTTCTCTCCCCTGTTCACCAGCAACCTCGGGGTGGACATCTACTTCGAAGGCCGTGAAAAAGATGAATACCAGACGGGCATGCTGGGCTTCTCCACCACCTACCAGCCCAATGCAAAAACAAAATTGAAGTTTCTTGCTTCCCGCTTCGAGAAAGACGAACAGGAGCGGATGAATATCTCCGGGGCTTACCTTTTCGGCGATCGCGACTTCGATCGCTCCAGCGCCACCTTCGGACTGATCGTGAACCCGCTCGGTGCAGGACTGAACCTGAATTATTCGCGCAACCGGCTCAACATCGTCAACTATAATTTTTCGCACAAGGGAAGCCGCAATGCCGGCGCCCACCTCTGGCAATGGGGCCTGGGCCTCGACCGCACCCTGATCGACGACCAGCTCAACGAATGGGAATACAGCGACTCTGCGGGCTACTCATTGCCCTACGACCCTTCGCAACTCCGGTTGAATAAAGTGCTTCGCTCCTCCGCTGACCTCTCGATCAACAAGTTCAGCGGCTACCTGCAGGACAATATCGTTTTCAACCGGGCCAGCGGTTCCTATACCCTGCAGGGCGGGATCCGTTTCAACTACAATGATCTGAATAAAGAGCTCCTCCTTGCTCCGCGGGTCTCGGGCTCCTTCAAGCCTGCCGGCAACAAAGACATTGTTTACCGCCTGGCCTTCGGCAACTACCACCAACCGCCCTTCTACCGCGAGCTGCGCCGGTACGACGGAAGCGTCAACACTGGTTTGAAGGCCCAGCGCAGCTGGCAGGCCGTGGCCGGCATCGACCTCAACTTCTTCGGCCTTGGCCGCCCGCTTCGACTTACCGCTGAAGCGTATCATAAGTCCATGCGCAATGTGGTGCCTTACGATATCGACAACGTTCGCGTACGCTACTTCGGGGAGAATATGGCAAAGGCCTATACCCAGGGGATCGAACTGCGGCTCTTCGGCGAGCTGGTGAAAGATGCGGAGAGCTGGGTGAGCCTCGGCCTCATGCGCAGCCGGGAAGACCTGGAGAATGATTTCTATACGGTGTACCGCCTCGATTCGATGCGGCAGCCCATCGACAGCTCCAGGGTGCAAAACGGATGGCTGCGCCGACCAACCGACCGCCTCATCACCTTCGGCATGTTCTTCCAGGATTACCTGTCGACGAACAAGAACTTCAAGGTTTACCTGAACACGCTCTATGGGACCAACCTGCCGTACAACATTCCCAACAATGTGAAGTACCGCAATGCGCTCACCATCCCGCCCTACATCCGGGTGGATATCGGCTTCAGCGCTCTGCTGCTGAACGGCGACAAAACCGCCCGCCGCAGCCACTCGCCTTTCCGCAACCTCGATAATATCTGGGCCAGCCTCGAAGTCTTCAACCTCATCGACCGCCCGAACACGATCTCCTATCTGCTCATCCGCGACTTCCAGAGCAATATCTTCACCATGCCCAACCGGCTGACGCCCAGACTGGTGAACCTCAAGCTGGTGGCGCGCTGGTAGGCGAAGAGAAGCTAAGAGGGAAAAGAGGAGAAAGAGGTTAGTTGATGCGGCCTGTTTGTTTTCGGTATTGTTGGAAATAGGAGTCGATCAGCTCAGCATTTTCTACATCCACTTCACGAAGCTCGTCAATCACGAAGTTGGCTGGATAGGTCTTTTTTGACCTTGGATCATAGAAGGAATCAACATGAAACTCGATCCTGACCAGTTTTTTCCCTTTTACTTTCTCCAACTCGGGACTGAAAGACTCAGTTATGTGCAGTAGGTTTTTATTATAAACAAATACTGAGCGTCCTGCTGGCCGGGTATCTGTCTTTGGCTCAACAAACACCTCCCTCACCTCGATTCCATCGGCAGACGAGGTTAAGGAATCCGGCTTCCTCAGGTAGGACGACAAGTTGTCGAATTGGATTTCCACCAGTCGAAGCATGGAATCCACCTTGGCCTTCATCCCATCTTGCTTACCGCGGTGAGGATCATAAATGAATCCCGCGAGACTATCCTGATGGTAGACAAAGTACTGATCCCTGAACGACAGGTCAGAAGCGACCAGATGCGCGTTCCCCGAGGTATCCATTTTATAAGACTCGGGGTTGTACACATATTGACTTTGCAAAAGCTTCAGCTTCCCCTCGCGATGGTACCGGTAATACGTGACCATTCCATCAACATAGGTCAAGCGAACTTCCGTAGCCTTCCGCCGGTTACTGGCCTGTGCGGAGCAGGCCATTGGAATGAAAAAAATAAAAAAGTTCAGGATAGCAAAAACGCGAAGGATCATACGGCTTGATTTATATCAAATAGTTCCCAATATATATCCTTATTCCCGGGTCCAAAATTCTTCGGTCCAGGAGTTATCCCCGGATGTGACGTCGGATAAAAGCGCCGCCGCGACGCCGTTCAGCTGTTCTTCGGTGATCGCCTGTTCGATATGGGGGAAAAGCTCCCGTTCCTCGAAGCGGATATGATCGTTCACCTGTTGCGCGATCTGCTCGAGTAGGGCTGGGTCGGGAATACTTTGATTGATGTGGAGCAGGGCTTCGATCTCCTGGTGCTCGTCGAGCATGCGTGCGAGCAGGGCATCGCCCGGAAGGAGCGGCAGCAGCACCTGCTCTTCCGTCTTGAAATGGTGATCGAGGTGCGTCTCCCAGAACCACTGCACGAATCGTCCCATGAGGGCTACGTCGGTACCATTCCTCAGCCCCTGCCGGATCTTCCACACGAAGAGCAATCCTTCATGGTGCTCCCGCGATAAGGGCTGCAACTGCACACTTCTTTTGATCGGCTGTGGTTCCATTCCCCAAAGGTAAGACCCGTCAACCGTTAACGGCTAATACCACTTGTTCCGCTTCCGGTCCCAGGAAGTGATGCCGAACTTGAACTGCACGGGGTTGCGGAACTGGTTGGCAGCAGAACCCACCACGTAGAAGCCCAACTTGAATTTCGCACCTGGCATGAAGGGCCATTTGAATACGCGCTCCACCCCTGCAAAGAGCTCGGCATAGCGCAGCTCCCGTTCCCGCGCAAAAAGAAAACCACCGCCGCCCATCTCCCGCAATTGCAGCTTCTTCAGCAGCGGGATCTTGTTGAGCAGGGCGCCATTGAACTCATGCACATAATGCCCCTGGTAGAACCGCCGGAACACGGGGAAGGTGGAATCGAGCGATTGAAAGGCTTCGTTCGGATTCATGAAGAGGAAAGGATCGCCCTGGCGCTGGAACTGGTAATCAACCAGGCGAAGATCCCTACGATTGAGAAAGCTGCCGGATTTAACGGTATAGTTGCTCACACCATAAGTGCCCAGCTGGATCGTTTGCTGCATGCCGAATTCGAGATAGTCGAAATCCACCTTGCTCCGAAGAGGCCCCGGTATTCCCTTGCGCCATTGCACGTAGAAAGTTGGCCAGGAGGAACCAAGGATGACTTTTTCCAGGGGCTCGCGCAGGTAGCGCTGCCGCGGTGTATAGGAAAGCCGCAGTTTGCCATACACCGCGTTATACGGCGTAAAGGCGATCGCCTGGTTATTGTCCAGCACCTCGCCAAGCAGGGAGTCAAGCTTGGGATTGGTGCGGTAACCGCTCACCGATTGCCGAAACGCCACATCCAGATCAGCGTTAAGGAAAAGCCCGTTGGCCAGTTCGAGTCCATGTCCTACACCCAGGGCATTGTTCAGGTAGATATTGCTCCGCTTGAGCATATTGATCCAGGCATCGCCTTCAAATATGTACTGGAAGTCACGCTCCAGTCGCACCGAGTAAAAGCCCCTGTTGAAGGGATTGTACATCCGGTTGAGGGCCAGCGAACCATTGAGGTCGCGGTTGCGCAGGCCATAGCTGAGCGAGGCATTGACCCAAAGGGTTTTCTTATTGGGAAATTCGCGTATGTAATAGGCCTGCGGCTGCAGGCGACCGCCACCTAATTGAAAGGGCTGGTAGAGTGCGGGGAGGGGCGGAAAGCTCCAGGTGCGTTTCTTCTGATGGTCGCTCAGGCTTTGGCCGGTAAGCAGCAGCTTCTTCCACGTGAAGCGGTTGATCACCCGGTCCATCGAATCCAGATAGGCTTTCGTGTGCGTGGCGCGGAACACACTGTCCTTAAAGCGCACAAATCGAAGCTCCCGCTCCGTCAGCGGCTCGGGCCGCACTTCCTGCCAGAACAGGCTGTCCTTTTTGTAGGCTTCGGCCGTGGTCGTGCTCCACTCGAGGCCGAAGTGGCCGGCGGGAAAGGCTTTCTGCAATTCGTAGTCGGAATAACGAACCAGGGTCTGCCCGGAAAGCCGGCTTTTAGTTGCCTTCGAGGTATAGGTAAATGATTGCCTTTCGAGCACGGGAACCGCCCCTCGCCAACCATAGGATTGCTCTACTTCAAATGCGTCGTATTCTGCCAGGTGGAATTTGGGCAGGCGATAACGGGTGTGCAGCACGGCCCAGCTGCTGTCTGCGATCGTGATCTCGCCTTCCAGCGTGGCATTGCTCACCTGGCGCGGACGGAAACCGATCACGAATCGCTTGCGCCCTTCCACGGTCTCGATCCGGATCGTACGGAAACGGTAGGCTACCGGTGCGCCCGGGCTGATCGGCGACAGGAGCGGCGCCGTAGCGATCGAAGGTACGCGTATCAGCGAATGGTAGACCGTAAAATCGGCTTCGGTCGTGCTCAGGAAAAAGAGCTGGCTGGAATTGCCCCGCTTCTGCACGGCTTCGCGCTCTTCCTTTACCTGGTGCTCCCCGCCCCGATCGAGTCGGATAACCACCTCGGCCATGGCCATGCGGTTCAGGTAGGCTTCTGTACCGCGTAAAGAATCTATCTTATAGTTTTTCTTTTTCCGGGCGAGCGCGGAGTCTTCCTGGGTCGCTTTAATGTACACCCGGCAGGAGTAAGCGCTGAGGGCGGAGCGGTGTTCTTCCCGTTTGCGGATCGCCTGGCGGATGATCTCTTCCGCCCGGTCGCGGCTGCGGCCCCGGATGACCACGCCCTCCATCGCGGCGGCATCATCGGGTTCAAGGATAACATCCTGCCGGTAACCGGTTTTGCCCAGCACGAACG
>CBHWDR010000198.1:0-6239 GCA_966112575.1 uncultured Chitinophagales bacterium | reverse complement strand
TCATCTCCCATCCCTATTACCAGCGCCTGCGACGGATCCACCAGATGGCCTTCGCCTCGCTGGTTTACCCGGGCGCCGTGCATACACGACTGCATCATTCGCTTGGAGCCTATCACCTGATGGGACTGGCCCTGAACGAGCTCCGCAACAAGGGCGTTGAGATCACCCGCGACGAAGAGCGGGGCGCCAGGATCGCCATCCTCCTCCACGATATCGGGCACGGGCCCTACTCGCATGCGCTGGAGCGCAAGCTGATCAAGGACGTGCACCACGAAGACATCTCCCGCCTTATCCTGCAGCTGCTCAATGACCAGTTCGGGGGACAGCTGCAGACGGCCATCGATATCTTCGAAGGCTCGTATTCCAAGGCCTTCCTGCACCAGCTGGTGTCGGGACAGCTCGATGTCGACCGCATGGACTACCTGAACCGCGACTCCTTCTTTACCGGCGTGATCGAGGGTGCAATCGGCTACGACCGCATCCTGAAAATGCTGGCCGTCCATAAAGGCGAACTGATGATCGAGGAGAAAGCCATTTACACCGTGGAGAAATTCCTCGTATCCCGCCGCCTGATGTACTGGCAGGTTTACCTGCACAAGACAGTGGTGGCCGCCGAGAAAATGCTGGTGAAGATCATCGAGCGGGCCGGGGAGCTTATTTCCGCGGGCATCGAGCTCCATGCCGTTTCCAATAATCTCGATTTCTTCCTGAAGGAGCATCAGCCTGACGGCAACTTCATCCGCCACCTCGAACGCTTCACCCAGCTGGACGACACCGATGTGCTATGTGCCATCAAGAACTGGTGCGGCCATTTTGATAAAATTTTGTCAAGATTATGCAAGGGCTTGGTCGAGCGTAAGTTGCTGAAAGTGAAGTTCCAGTCGGAGCCCTTCGAGCCCCTGATCGTGGCCACCCTCCGCTCGGAGGTGGCCCAGAAACTGGGGATCACGGAGGAGGAAGCG
Organism: uncultured Chitinophagales bacterium; assembly: GCA_966112575.1. Lineage (GTDB taxonomy): Bacteria > Bacteroidota > Bacteroidia > Chitinophagales > Chitinophagaceae > Flavisolibacter. Next base: position 5,277 of record CBHWDR010000198.1, on the reverse strand, counting down.
GGCTATTTCGTGTTTACGGGTGAGGCAACGAATACTACCTATAACCCTACCGACGAGCGGATCCGGATCCTGTATAAGGACGGATCGGTGGCTGATATTTCCCAGGTCGACAACGCCCTCATCCACCAGCAACTCTCCTCCCCTGTTAAAAAATACTACCTTTGCTACCTTAGATAACCACCCCGGTTCCGAGGGTGTCGGCTAAACGTTTTCCCGGTTTTTCCATCTGTTATGGAACCCACCGGTCCGTTTTCCGGTGTCGGAACCACACCAAAAAGACTATGCAATTTACCGCCGCCCAGATTTCTGTTCTGATCAATGGGAAAATTGAAGGAAATGCCGATGCAGCCGTGACCTCCTTTGGAAAGATCGAAGAGGCGCAACCCGGACAGTTGACCTTCCTGGCCAACCCGAAATACGAAGATTATCTCTATACCACCCATGCCTCGATCGCGATCATCAATGAAGGCTACGAGCTCCGCCAGCCCGTTACCCCGACCCTGATCCGTGTGGCCGACGCCTATACCGCATTTGCCCTGCTTCTGAGCAAGTACCAGGAAATGGCCACCCAGCAACTCAAGGGTGTGCAGCAGCCTTCCTTTATCGCTCCTTCGGCTCAGCTGGCCGCGGACGTGTATGTAGGCGCCTTCAGTTATATCGGCGAGAACGTGAAGATCGGCGCCGGCACCAAGGTTTTCCCGAATTGCTATATCGGCGACAATGTGACCATCGGTGACCAGTGCATCATCCATCCCGGCGTGAAGATCTATCACGATTGCATCCTCCACAACCAGGTGGTGATCCATGCCGGCACCATCGTTGGCTCCGACGGCTTTGGCTTCGCCCCGCAGGCCGACGGCTCCTTCAAAAAAGTACCGCAGATCGGCAACGTGGTCATCGAAGACCAGGTTGAAGTAGGTTCCAATACCACGATCGACCGCGCTACGATGGGCTCGACCTGCATTCGCAAGGGCGCCAAGCTCGACAACCTCATCCAGATCGCACACAACGTGGAAGTCGGAGAAAGCACGGTGATCGCGGCCCAGGCCGGCGTATCGGGTTCCACCAAAATCGGACGCCAGGTAATGATCGGCGGACAGGCCGGACTGGTTGGACATATCCAGATCGCCGATGGATCGAAGATCAATGCCCAGAGCGGCGTGAGCAAGTCGATGAAAGAACCTTACACTGCAGTAACCGGCTCCCCTGCCGGCGATTATACGTCTGCGCTCCGCAGCCAGGCCGTCTTCCGCAACCTTCCCGCACTTGAAAAGCGCGTTCATGAGCTGGAACAGCTGGTCAAGCAGTTGTTGGCCGAACGGGTGATGACCAATGGATAAATCACATCAGGCAGTAAAGAATTTGAAGATCCCGGTCATGCCGGGATTTTTTAATAATCGAAAGGCAGCATGCGGGACAACTTCTCCGACCAGGACCAATAGCCCAGGGTCAGCAGGTCGGTGGGGTTGAAATACATCCCGTTCGACTGAACCTCCAGCGGCACGCCATTGGGCAGCACTACCTGCGAGATCATCTGCGAGCCGCTCTTGGGATAGAGCCGGGCGTATTCGATCGGGACCAGCTTCTTCTTGTAGATCACCAGCAGGTAATCCGAAAAAGCCAGGCCGGCGGTCAGGGAGTCCACGGCATAGGCGATGCTGTCGCCGGTGAGTACCTCGCGGCCGATCACATCCGTGTAGTCCTCCTGCTGGAGGATGCGGCTGTAATAATCGGAAGAGTCGCGATTAATGGTAGCCACTACCGTAACTCCGCCCGCGGTTTCGGTACGCAGGTTCTGGCGATGGGCCAATTTTACCCGGGCTTTTTCACCATTGGGGATCTTCTGCAGCCGGCGCACTTCATAACCATCCTCCTTCAGGCGGTTGCGGTAAAGGCTGCGCATGAACTGCATCATCGAGCCTTCATAGGCCTCGGCGCGGTTCTTCTGCCAGCGTCGCTGTTTCCGGTCGCTGCCTTCCAGTGGTTCGAAAAAAGGGTAGCCGGTATAGATGAGGTAATTTTCCCGGAAATCGTATACAAAGGATTCCATCTGGTAACGGACGCGGTAGCCGAGCGCCTGGTTCTCGATCACCAGGGGCTCATCGGCAGACACGGTGAGCCGGCCGGTCTTCTTCGAGTTGCGGAAGCGAAGCACCTCCGGGTTCTGCAATTTGCATTCATTGGCAAAAGCCGACATGCCGATAAAATTCTCGATGAAGAACCGGCCCCAGCGTTGCCAGCCATCCTTCTCATAGGGCTCGATCACCACGGTGGCCATTTGCTCCGACTTCACCTTCAGCCGTACGATAAGCGGATCGGGCATTTCGCCGCTAACGGGCTGGTTGTAGGTTTCGAAGCCCACGGAAGAAACGATCAGCTCGTACTTGCCGGCCGGGAGGTAGAGCTGAAAGGCGCCATTGTCGCCAGTGCGGGTACCTACGGAGGTATTATTGAGGAAAACGCTGGCCGCAGGCACGGGACTGCCCTTCTCGTCCACCACCGTTCCGCGGAGGAGCTTCTGGGCAAAGGCCTGGAAGGAAAAGAGGAGGCTCAGGAGAACCAGCAATGTTCGCATGGCCCAAAAGATACGGCAAGCCGGGCAAGGGCACGAACCGCTCATGGAAGGTTTATCCCTCACCCTTTTTTTGGAACACGGAAGTTGCAAAAAAATCCCGACCAGCGGTCGGGATGGAATATCTGTTGCTTAAAAAATCAGGCGTCGATGCGGGCGTACTTCGCATGGCTCTCGATGAACTCGCGGCGGGGCTGTACCTCATCCCCCATGAGCATGGAGAAGATGCGGTCGGCTTCGGCAGCGCTCTCGATGGTCACGCGCTTCAGCGTGCGGGTATCGGGATTCATGGTCGTTTCCCAGAGCTGCTCGTCGTTCATCTCACCCAGGCCCTTGTAGCGCTGGATGTTCGCGCCTTCGCCCATCCGCTCAATGAGCGCCTTCCGCTGCTCTTCGTTGTAGGCATATACCTGCTCCTTGCCCTTCTTCACCAGGTAAAGCGGGGGCTGGGCAAGGTACACATAGCCCTGCTCCACCATCTCTTTCATGTAGCGATAGATGAAGGTGAGGATCAGGGTGGCGATATGGCTACCATCCACGTCGGCATCGGTCATGATGATCAGCTTGTGATAGCGGAGCTTGGTGAGGTTGAGCGCCTTCGGATCATCGGCTGTGCCCACGGTCACGCCGAGGGCCGTGTACATATTGCGGATCTCTTCGTTCTCGTAGATCTTATGCTCCATGGCTTTCTCCACGTTCAGGATCTTACCCCGGAGTGGGAGGATGGCCTGGAAGGAGCGGTCGCGGCCCTGCTTGGCCGTACCGCCGGCCGAGTCACCTTCCACCAGGAAGAGCTCACAGCGTTCTGCATCCCGTTCGGAACAGTCGGCCAGCTTGCCGGGAAGTCCGCCTCCGGAGAGCACGCTTTTGCGCTGCACCATCTCGCGTGCTTTCTTCGCAGCGGCGCGGGCCTGGGCAGCGAGGATCACTTTCTGGATGATGTTCTTCGCATCGCGGGGATTCTCTTCCAGGAAAGCTTCGATCACACGGGCCACGGTGGTGTTTACGATACCGGCCACTTCGTTGTTGCCCAGCTTGGTCTTGGTCTGGCCTTCGAACTGGGGCTCGGGAACTTTCACCGAGATCACCGCCGAAAGGCCTTCGCGGAAGTCATCACCTTCGATGGTCACTTTCGCTTTTTCGAAGAGGCCGTTCTTGTCGCCATAGGACTTGAACACGCGGGTGAGGGCCGAGCGGAAGCCGGTCACGTGCGTACCGCCTTCGATCGTATTGATGTTGTTGACGTAGGAGTAAATATGCTCGTTGTAGGAGCTGTTGTAGATCATGGCCACTTCCACGGCTACGTTGGCCTTCTCGTCGCGGCCTTCCACGAAGAGGGGCTTGGGGATGAGGGCCTGGCGGCCGGCGTTGCTGTCGAGCATTTCCACGAACTCCACGATGCCGCCTTCGGAGAAGAAGCTCTTGGTGTAGTTCATGCCGCTCTCCTCGTCCTTCTCCCGCATATCGTTCAGGGTGATGGTGATGCCGCGGTTGAGGTAGGCCAGTTCGCGCAGACGTCCTTCGAGGATGTCTTTTTTATAGGTGGTGGTGATGAAGATCGTTTCATCGGGCCAGAAATGCACCATCGTACCGGTACGTTCCGCTACGCCGATCTCGCGAACGGCGTACTGGGGCTGGCCGATACGGTATTCCTGTTCGTAGATCTTTCCATCGCGCTGTACGGTCACGTGCAGGCGGGTGGAAAGTGCGTTCACGCAGCTCACACCCACACCGTGCAGACCACCGGAAACCTTGTAGGAGTCCTTATCGAATTTACCACCGGCGTGGAGGACGGTCATCACCACTTCGAGGGCGGAGCGCTTCTCTTTGGTGTGCATGGCGGTGGGGATACCCCGGCCATCGTCCTGTACGGAAATGGAATTGTCTTCATGGATGGTTACCTCGATGTTCTTACACCAGCCGGCAAGGGCTTCGTCGATCGAGTTATCGACCACCTCGTAAACGAGATGGTGCAGGCCTTTTTCACCAACATCACCGATGTACATCGCGGGACGCTTACGAACGGCTTCGAGGCCTTCCAGAACCTGGATGGAATCGGCACCGTAAGCGGGCATTACTGTTGGCGTTTCGCTGGGTGCCAGCGTATCGATTAATTCACTCATTTTTCGGGGAGATTTAAGGCCGGAAAACCGGGGCCGGCCTATTCTTGCAAACATACCGAAAATAAGCGGTTTGAGCAGGGTTGGGAGCGTTAAAATCTACCCACAGAAACCGGATGTGGAAGGGGTGGTGATAACGTGTTCGGAGCCGTGTCGCGAACCTGTTTTTCCCGCCCTCCCGGCGAGGGCGTACTTTCGGTGCATGAACTACGTTCCGGCAGAAGATCGCTATGCCTCCATGACCTACCGCCGCTGCGGAAAAAGCGGCCTCCAACTGCCCGCGCTTTCCCTGGGCCTCTGGCACAACTTCGGGGCGATCGACGACTATGAGAACTGCCGGGAAATGGTGCACACGGCCTTCGACCGGGGCATCACGCATTTCGACCTGGCCAACAACTACGGCCCGCCGCCGGGAGCCGCCGAATACACGTTCGGGAAGATCCTGAAGCAGGATCTACTCGCGCACCGGGATGAGCTCATCATCTCTTCCAAGGCCGGCTGGGGCATGTGGCCCGGGCCTTATGGCGACCTGGTCTCGAAAAAATACCTCATGGCCTCCCTCGACCAGAGCCTGAAGCGCATGGG
>CBHWDR010000197.1:0-6256 GCA_966112575.1 uncultured Chitinophagales bacterium | reverse complement strand
CAGGATATGTACAATGAGGTCGTTCTCTTTTTTCGTGTCGATCACTGCGTATTTCCTGTTGCCTACAGCCAATTGCCCCGTATCGCCCCCCTGTCCGCCGCTCTCGGCAAAGAAAGGCGTGCGGTCAAGCACCACCTGGAAGGCTTCCTTACCCTTGGCCTTCACCTTGCGGTAGCGGAGCACCCGGGCTTCGGCTTCCAGGGAATCGTAGCCGATGAATTCGTTCTGGCCTTCCGACAGGGTCACCCAATCTTCGGTATCGATCTGGGTAGCGGCGCGGGAACGGTCTTTTTGCTGCTGCATCTCGGCCTTGAATGCTTCCTCGTCTACTGACCAACTATTTTCAGCCGCAATTAATGTTGTTAAGTCCAATGGGAAGCCATATGTGTCATAAAGTTCAAAAGCAACTTTTCCTGAAATGATTTTCTTGTTTTTTAAATCTGAGAATCGTGACTCATCGGTAATAATTTGTGAAGTTTCGACATCAGCACCTGTAATAAAAGAATTACCTAATCCAGTTTTATTTACATGTGTGATATAGGCTTCGAATCTGTTCAAACCCTTGGCAAGCGTGCGCAGGAATGCTTCTTCTTCTTCGCGGATCACTTTCGTTACGAAGGCTTCCTGGCCCTGGAGCTCGGGGAAGACATCGGCGAACTGCTTCGCGATCACGGGCAGGAGCTGGTAGAGCAGGGGCTGTTGGTAGCCGAGGTAGGAATAATAATACCGGACGGCACGGCGAAGGATCCGGCGGATCACGTAACCCGCACCGGTGTTGGAGGGCAGCTGCCCGTCGGCGATGGTAAAGGAGATCGCACGGATATGATCAGCCAGCACGCGGAAGGCTACGGCTTCCTTGGTGTCTGAATAGTCGTATTTGCGGCCGGTGATGGTTTCAATGGCGGCGATGGTACCGGAGAACACATCGGTATCGTAGTTGGAGCTCTTGCCCTGGATCACGCGCACGAGACGCTCGAAGCCCATGCCCGTGTCCACATGGCGGGCGGGGAGGGGCTGGAGGGTGCCGTCCTTGAGGCGGTTGAACTGGATGAATACGTTGTTCCAGATCTCGATCACCTGGGGATTGTCGGCATTGACCAGGGTCTTGCCATCCACCTGAGCGCGTTCGGCGTCGGGACGCATATCCACGTGGATCTCGGTGCAGGGACCGCAGGGACCCGTGTCGCCCATCTCCCAGAAGTTATCTTTCTTATTGCCCAGCAGGATGCGCTCTTCGGCGATCCATTGCTTCCATTCGGAGGCGGCTTCTTCATCACGCGGAATGCCCTCGCCGGCATCACCTTCGAACACCGTCACGTAGAGCCGGTCTTTGGGGATCTGCAGCACCTCGGTGAGCAGTTCCCAGCTCCAGGCGATCGCCTCTTTCTTGAAATAATCGCCGAAGCTCCAGTTGCCCAGCATCTCGAACATGGTATGGTGGTAGGTATCCACGCCCACCTCTTCCAGGTCGTTGTGCTTGCCGCTGACGCGCAGGCATTTCTGCGTATCGGCGATGCGCGGGGAAGGCGCCGGCTTGTTGCCCAGGAAGTAGTCCTTGAACTGGTTCATGCCCGCGTTGGTGAACATGAGGGTCGGGTCGTTTTTTACAACTATGGGTGCGGAAGGCACCACCTGGTGGCCCTTTTGCTGGAAGAATTCGAGGAATTTGCGGCGGATGTCAGCGCTGGTCATCATCACAAAAGATGGTTTTTTGCGTTTTTGGCGAGTATATTTGTTACCCTCCCCTTTCGTGGAAAGAGTGGGCAAATGTAGCTAAATCTCCCTCGGCAAGCTCGGGATGAGGCGGCAAGTTCGGGATGACATTGGGCAAGCTCGGAAGCGAAGGGAATCCAACCGATGAAAAAGATCAAATACTTTTACAACACGCACACGCTCCGCTACGAGAAGCTGGTGACGCCCCTGCGGGTGAAGTTGTTGCGCGTATTTGGTTTCATCGCCGCGGCACTTGTGACCTCCGTCATCATCTCCTATTTCGCCTTTCAGTTCGTAGGCTCGCCTTACGAGAAGCAGCTCAAGGCGCAGAACGACCGCCTCTCCGATAAATACTCCGAACTGAACACGCAGGTAGACTCCCTGATGCTGCGCATGGCGGAGCTGGAGAAGCGGGATAACAACGTTTACCGGTCCATCTTCGAGGCCCAGCCCATCCCGGACTCGGCCCGGGCCACCGCCCTGGAGATGCAGCAGGAGATCGCACGGGTGGAACGCATGCCCCAGGCGGCGCTGATCAATTCCATCGCTTCCACCCTGGCCAGCCTCCGTTCCCGCATCGAATCCCAGACGAAATCCTATAACGAACTGGCCGGGCTGATGCGCAACAAGGAGAAGCTCCTGGCGGCAACGCCGGCGATCCAGCCCGTGGCCAACAAAGACCTCAACCGGATCGCTTCAGGCTTCGGCTACCGGATCGACCCGATCTACAAAACGGTGAAGCTCCATGCCGGGCTCGATTTCTCCGCGCCCCAGGGCACGCCGATCTATGCTACGGCCGATGGCGTCGTGAGCACGGCGGGTAACCTGAGCAATGGCTATGGCAACCACGTGATCATCAATCATGGCTATGGATACCAGACGCTTTATGGACACATGGTGCGGGTGAAAGCGCGCTCGGGCCAGCAGGTGAAGCGCGGCGACCTGATCGGCTATGTCGGCAGCACGGGTAAATCTACCGGCCCGCATTGCCACTACGAAGTACATAAGAACGGCCGCAAGCTGGACCCCGTTTACTTTTTCTACAACGATCTCAGTCCCCAGCAATTCGACCAGCTGCTCAAGCAGGCGGCCGCTTCCAACCAGTCGTTCGACTAGACGTTCGCGAAGTTTGCGAGTTCGCGAGTTGGGTTCAATATTTTAAGGGTTCAAGAGTTTAAGAGTTAAGGCAGGGCCGGGGCAGACGGTGTGGAATAAAGAATAAAGAACAAGGAATATCAAAGTGAATAATTCCAAACTGGACGACCCTCTTACTATAGATCAAAACTTTTGTAAAAAAACCTTTGTGCCTTCGTGTCTTGGTGTCTTCGTGTCGAAAAAACCTACGGAGCTTAAACCTGAATCTTGCGTGCCTGCATCGCTTTCTGAAAAATCCCTCATAATCCCTCAATCTGCGTTCCTGTTTTCAACGGATCCGGCCTACATTTGAGCATCGCATGGACAAGTCGCTTTCCCAGATCACCTTTGAGTTTTTCGATGGCGTTGCCGGTGAGGAGCAGGAGTTCCTTTCGGGCCAGCCCATCACGCCTCCGCCTCCGATGAAGGAGGAGCCGAAGACGCGCGGTCGCCGTTCGCTCAAGGAGGTCTATGCCGAAAGCGAGCTGCCCGAGGTGCCGGCCGACGAGCTTCTTTTCCAGAAGCAGTATTACTCGATTGGGGAGGTGGCACAGATGTTCCGGGTCAACACCTCGCTCATCCGCTACTGGGAGAATGAGTTCGACATCCTCGACCCCCGGAAGAACCGCAAGGGCGACCGCTTCTTCAAGCCGGCCGATATCAAGAACCTGCAGCTCATCTACGACCTGCTCCGCCGCCGTAAATTCACCATCGAGGGCGCGAAGGACTATATCCGCCGGGAGCGCCAGGCCCGGGAGAAATACGAGATGATCGCTTCCCTGCAAAAACTGCGGGTTTTCCTGCAGGAGCTTAAGGCGAATTTGTAGGAGTTTAACAGCGAACAACCTCTTCTTCCTATTTTCCATCTTAGATTTGAGAACAGGGTTCCGAACCTGTCGAGGCTTGCTGATGAATGGAGCGTTGAACGTGCCGGCAGTACCGCACTGCTCAACAATCATTCATTAACATTCATCATTGATCACTCATCATTCATCATGAAACAATTACTCACTACCCTGGCTATCCTCGTGACCGCAACGGCTTTCGCGCAACCGGCGCAGACCTATCAGAGCGGCGGCAACAAGGTGATCCGCGATTTCATCACCCAGCAGCAGCTGGCAAGCGACAGTGCCTTCAAGTGGTTCGGCACGAACCAGCAGGGTTACACACCCGAGCCCAATGCGCTGAATGCGCTTCGCCAGAACAAAGATTCGATCCACCTCGTTGTTTTCGGCGGCACCTGGTGCCACGATACCCAATTCCTGCTCCCCAAGTTCTTCGCGCTGGCCAATGCGGCAGGCCTTTCCCCCGACCGGATCACCGTTTTCGGAGTGGATGAATCGAAGAAAGCGGCCCAGCATATGTCGGAGGCCTTCAACATTACCCGCGTGCCCACTTTCATCGTGATGAAGAACGGCAAGGAAGTAGGCCGCGTGGTGGAATACGGCAGCAAGGGCCTGTTCGACCTTGATCTGGGACAGGTGCTCACGGGGAAATAAAGAAAAGCAGGAACGCAGATGGTCATGATGGTCATGATCATTATGATGGGATTGGGGTGGATGGCGATAATGGAAAGTGGTTTTTAACCCCGTCCATCATCCCGGATAAACCAATCTCTGTAATCATAATAATCATAACAATCTGCGTTCTCTCTCTTGCTTCGCTTCGCTCGCAATGACGCCTTAGAAGGACGCAGAAGCCTCAGATTCTCGCCTCCGCACCGGCGATCTTCACTTCCAGCTCCTCCATTTTCTTCAAGGCGAAGAGATTCAATTCCTGCTTGAGGGCATTGAATTGCCCGAGGTAGGCTTTTGGTACGAAGAATTCGACCTGCACCACATAGGCGTGGATGTTGATGTCGAGGAACCAGACATTGTAGGAGTCGATCTGCTCTACGGTCTTGAGGTAGTTGCGGATCGAAGCCATGAGCTCTTCGAGGCGGGCGGCAGGGGTTGCCGCACAGACCTGCAGCAGCAGCTCGTTGCGCTGGAAGTTGCGCAGCGACTGATTGTCCAGGATCGAATCCACCATCTGCTTGTTGGGTACGGTGACCCAGGTTTTCTGATCGGAGCGGATACGCGTGGAACGCAGCCCGATCTTTTCCACCACGCCGGTGATGTTCTGCACCTTCACGGTGTCGCCGGTGGTGAAGGGTTTGTCAAAGAAAATTACGAAGGAGGCGATCAGGTTCTCCAGGCTCTCCCTTAAGGCCAGGGCAATGGCCGCACCCACGATACTGAGGCCGGTAAGCAGCGTACTTACATTGTAGCCAAAGGCGAATTTCAACACCAGCACAGCGCCGATCACCCCGATGATCACCTTTACAAAATCACGAAAGAAAACGATGAGCTGGTTGTCGCTCTGGTCGAGGGTCTTGTTGGCATGGATCTCCAGCACGGTGGCAATGAAGTCGACGATGCGGAGGACCAGCCAGGTAAAGACGATGACCTGGATGAGGATGCCGATCGAAAGGAAGACACGCTGCAGCGGGTATTTATAGATCGTGAACTTGAAGAGCTCCGGGTACTGCAGGCGATAAAGCGCAATGATGGAGATGGACACAACGATGAAGGTGCCCAGGGGCTGCACGATCAGCTCTACGAATTTCTGCTGGTCGAAGGTCTTCCAGGTACGGCGAAAGAGCTTGCCGAGCAGGGCCGCGATGTAGCGGGAGATCACCCGGTTGAGCAGGAGCGCGAACAGGATAAAGCCGATCACCCAGGCATAGTCGCGCAGGCTGTTGTTCAGGAAGACCCGGTCGAGAAAGTCGTTCATGCGGCAAAACTAGAACGCAGATGATTAAGATTTTGGGGATTTCAGAGAAAGGCTCGCAGGCTCGCCGGGAACGTCGCGCAGAGGCGCGGAGGACGCAGAGGAGAATCTACTTTATGTCGCATGCCTACTGCACCGACCCTTCCCCAACTTTTGAACTTTTGAACTTTTAAACTCTTGAACCCAACTCGCGAACTCGCGAACTTCGCGAACCCTGCAAACTCCCTAAAACCGGTACTGATACACTTCCGCCCGGTTACCGAAGACGGAGATGAGGCGGGAGCCATTGGTCACGGCGTGGAGATAGGGCTTGAAAGGAAGCTGGCCCTGGCGCTGCATCTGGGTGGTGGTGTTGTAGGCCAGCACGAGATTCTTGTTGATGGTGATCACGTTATTGCTCCGGATCCAGAGGCTGTTCCATCCCTTGATGGGGATGGATTTTTTGAAGGCGCCATAGTTGTCGAAAACATAGATGCCGCGCAGGGTATCGGCGAGGTAAACAAAGCCGTTGTCGCTGATGATCTGCTGGGGACGGAGCGGCTCGGAAAAAGCCGTGCGGAAGTCGGCTGTTTCCAGCAGGATCGCGCCGGCTTCATTGATGCGTTTCAGTTTGTTGTCCCACTCATCGAAGACCCAG
>CBHWDR010000196.1:0-6287 GCA_966112575.1 uncultured Chitinophagales bacterium | reverse complement strand
AGTCGAATTCTTTTTTCAGCTCGTCGCGATCGATATGTTCGCCTTTAAACCAGGTCACCTCCTCCCCGCTCACGAATTCATGGCTCCACATTTCCGGGGGCGAGATGAATTCCTTTACCTCCGTGTCGCCGCCGCGGAACATATCGTAGGGAAACTCTCCCTGGGCATTGATCAGCGTATAGGTATAGAGGTTGTATAATTCGAAGGGCTCGCCATCGTAGGTGAAGCGCGTGATGCCGGTGCGGGTAAGCACAGGGGCATCGGCAGCGACACGCAGGAAAATGAAATGGCCATTGTATTCACTCAGGAAAGCATAGCCCTGCTGCCGGTTGTGCAGCACATATTCCTTCCACTGCGAGCGGTACTGGTTGTTCTCTTCTTTCAGGGCAAAGCCTACCACTGTGTATGCGATGCCTTTTATTTTACCCGTGGAGCCAAGCCGGATATCGGGGCCCGCATCGGTTGCACTCCGGGTATTGGTGGTCCGGGGATGGCCGTTGGCATCGATCACATGATAGCTCATGCAATGCGGGCAAACGAAGCTTTGCACATAGGGCAGGTTGGAAATGGTTATTTCTTTTTGGCAGGTCCCGCATGGAAGTACAACGGATTCGGGAATGGCCTCATTCAACCCCTGAAAGTGAAATTCGGCAAACGAAGGATAAACTAGGTCGAAGCTTACGAGGTAGTTGCGGAGCAGTTCAAAGATAGCCAGGTGGCTACCGCTTTCAGTGGCCGCCTCGATCACCCGGAATGAGGACCCTGCTTCGGGCATCCAGGCTTCGCCTTCCAGTTCAAACCGGCGGGCCTCGCCTGCGCTGGTGATGAGGAAGGTCTTGTTAACGAGGAGTTCCTTGCGGCTGCCCACTTTCAGCTGCTTCAGGCCTTCCGAATCCAGCACGATATCCAGCCTTTGCCGGCGCATGAGGCAAAACTCGCCATAGCCTTCACCCAGCCAGGTGACCGAGCCGTCGTCGTAACGGATCGTCCAGTAGTTATATACCGCGCCGTCGAACCAGCAGCGGATCCGACCCAAAATGGTGAACTCCTTATCATGGATCTTTCCGGTGGCGCCAACGCGCAGCAGGTCCTGCGATTCCTGGATCACGGGTATGGCCTTGGGAAGCCAGATGCCGCCGTCGCAGCGGCTGATGACCGTGCCGCAGCTGCATTGCAGGAGCGTGGTTTCGCCCGCCTGGAAATGACGGGGCTGGCCGCAGCCCGGGCAGGTTGAAATATCGTTGTGCATCGTCACCGCCGGATCTTCTGTAGGTGAACAACCTGGCCTGCAAAAAAAGCGAGCATGGCGGAATAGAGCTGATCTACCGTGCCATCGTTGTCGCGCAGGTAATTACTGAGGTAGATATCGATATTGACCCTGCCGTGTTCGGGCCAGGTGTGGATCGAGAGATGGCTTTCGCTCAGGCAGACTACGGCCGTGTACCCGGCGGGCTGGAAATCGTGATAGACCTCGCCCAGCTTCTGTAGCCCGTTCTCCGCGATCAACCGGTCGACGAGCGCACGAAAGGCAGATGCGCGCTCGAGGAGGCCGGTACTCTTGGTTTCGAAAGTCGCAATCAAATGCGTTCCGGGATGATATTCCATAAACAGTCAGTCGGCGGCAAAATAAGGAATCGGCGGCAATATCGGACTGCCCTACCTTCGTTGCATGAAGCTTTCTCTCTGGACCATCGGCAAGGCTCACGATGATTATGTGCAGAAAGGCATAACGGAGTTTACGAAACGGATCAACCAGTACTTCCCGGTGGAATGGAAGATCATTCCGGTGCCGAAGAATGCCGCATCCCTGCCGGAGGCCGAGCAGAAGAAAAAGGAGGGCGCCGTGATCCTTGAGCTGCTGAAACCCGGCGACTACCTCGTGGCCCTGGATGAATATGGGAAAAGCTTCGGGTCGGAAGGGATCGCCCACTTCCTGCAGCAACGGGCAACAGAGAGCACCCGTTCGGTCGTTTTCCTGATCGGCGGGGCCTTCGGGCTCGATGAAGCCGTACTACGGGCAGCCAGGGTCAAATGGTCGCTTTCCGAGCTCACCTTCCCGCATCAGCTCGTCCGCCTCATCCTGGCCGAACAGATTTACCGGGCCTGCACTATTTTACACAACGAAAAATATCATCACCGTTAACTTGCCTTCATGACTCTGGACATTACGACGATCCTGGTGATCCTTACGGCGCTGCTCTCCTTTACCACTTTCAGCAATGGGAAGATGATGGATGACCTGATCTTTTACCCGCCGGCGATCCAGCGCGGGCAGTGGTACCGGTTCATTTCCCACGGCTTTATCCATGCCGATGTGTTTCATCTGGCCTTCAATATGCTCGCCCTTTATTCCTTCGGACGAAACCTCGAGGATGTGTTTGCCCGCGAGTGCGTATTCGCCGGACTGGGCAAGCTTTTCTACCTCCTGCTCTATTTCGTTGGGATGATCATCGCTTCCCTGCCGGATTATCTCCGCTATCGCGATTCCTATCATTTCCGGAGCCTGGGCGCTTCCGGCGCTGTTTCCGCGATCGTATTCGCCTATGTGGTCTTCTTTCCCAAGGCGCAGATGGGCCTGCTTTTTCTTCCAGGCATCCAGGTGCCGGCGATCGTATTTGCGGTGATCTATCTTGGCTTTACGTTCTACCTCGACCGGCGCGGCGGCGGCGGGAACATCAACCATTCGGCCCACCTCTGGGGTTCCCTGTTCGGCGTTGTCTTTACCCTGGTGATCTGCCAGCTTTTCGCGCACGGATTCGATGTGTATGAGAACTTCCGCCTGCAGATGCAATCATCCTCGGCCGACCTGGTTTTCTATTGTGATTACACAAAGTGACCGCGTGTGATCGCCGATGCGGAAGCGGTCGTCGATCCGGTGGCCCACCACCCAGGCGATCCTTCCTGCCGACTCCAGCACCCAAACTGATTCTTTTTCATTTTTCGACAGCTTCTGATCGATCAGGAAGCGCGCCAGCTTTTTTTTCTTGCGCATACCGAACGGATAAAAATAGTCGCCGGGCTTCCATTTGCGCAGGATCAGCGGGAAGGCCAGCTGCTGCGCGTCCAGCTGGGCAAAAGAAGGCAGTCGGCTTAGCTGATGCGCTTCTTTCCTGAGCTGCCGGATCTTCAGGAAACCGCCTCCAAAATGGATCTCCGCATCTCCTTCCCGGATCACCATCGTTTCCCCGCTTTTCTGCACTTCTGCAAAAATGAGCCAGGCGCGGTGCCGGATGATCTGCCATTGTTCGTTGGCCAGGTATCGGCCGGATGGCGCATCGCAAAGCTTGAGCAGCTCGGGCAGCTGCCGTTCGCCAAATCCATATTGCCGGAGGATCTCGTAGAGCAGGGAAGTGTGGCGGTATTTCAGGAGTTGTCGCACGGGCACCCGCCACTCCAGTCCCTCGTGACGGCCCAGCTTTTTTTTCAGTGCCTCGGTTTGTTCGTGATAAAGCTGCGCGATCCCCTGAAAGCGGCGGATATTATCCCCGAGGTTCGACCGCACGGTCGGGTAAATACGTTCGAGCAGGGGGAACAGCTCATGACGCAACACGTTCCGCGTATACTTCGATTCCCGGTTGCTCGAGTCCGTTACCCACCGGATATCGTGTTCAGCGGCGTATTGTTCCAGGTCCTCGCGGCTGATCGATATGAGGGGGCGAAGCAGTCCGCGTTGCCGGTCCACCGGCGGAATACCCGTGAGTCCGTCGATGCCGGTGCCGCGGAAAAAATGATGGACCAGGGTTTCGATGTTGTCATCGGCCTGGTGCGCGGTCAGGATCCATTTACACTGTAGTTCGTTTCTCAATTGCGCAAACCACTTGTAGCGCAATATGCGGGCCGCCTCCTGGATGGAAAGCTGTTGCTGCTGTGCGTATTCCTCTGTTGCGAAACCGGTAACGTGGCAGTCAACCTGCAGCTGAAGGGCCAGTTCACGAACGAAGGCTTCATCTCGGTCGCTTTCCGCGCCCCGCAAACCGAAGTTGACGTGCGCGATCACAAACGAGAAGCCGGCCCGCTTTGCCAGGTGCACCAGCACGGTCGAGTCCAGCCCGCCACTGCAGGCGATCAGCAACCGCTGTCCAGCCGCCACCTGCTGTCCGCTCATAAACGCAACGAAGCGATCGAATACCATGAAAAAATTATTGATGTCCCCAGAAGCCCTAATTCCTAGTACCCAATACCCAATACCCAATACCCACACACCCTACCAATCCGCCGCATCCTCATACGCGCCCTGCAGCTCATTATACGCATGCTGCTCCCCGAGCTCCTTCGCTTTTTTCATCCCCTGCTCGTACCAGTGCAGGGCGGCGTCTCTTTCGCCGGTCCGTTCGAGGAGCTTGCCGAGGTGGTAGTAGCTGCCCACATAATTGGCGTCGCGCTGAAGGATGGATTCAAATAGTTCACGGGCTTTTCCCTCCTCCCCGATTTTCACGTATTCCAATGCCAGCGCGTGCTGCAGGAAACTGTCGTGTGGAGTGTTGGCAAGGAATTCCTGGAGTTTGGCTATACGATCCATGTGAAGGGGATGCTTTGGATATATTTGCAGCTTATATTTGTGACAAGCAAATTAGTTGCATAAACAACCAATCATTTTAACACGTAACTTAGCTGTATGAAAATTCTCGTGTGCATCAGCAAAACGCCGGACACCACGGCAAAAATAGCCTTCACGGAGAACAACACGAAATTCGCGGAGGCCGGTGTTCAGTGGATCATCAACCCTTATGATGAATGGTACGCGCTGGTGCGCGCCATCGAACTGAAAGAAGCCGATCCTTCGTCGACCGTACACCTGGTGACCGTTGGCGGCGCCGATGCGGAGCCCATCATCCGTAAGGCGCTGGCGCTTGGCGGAGATGAAGCCATCCGCATCAATACCGAGCCGGTGGAAAGCTACCAGGTAGCCGCCCAGATCGCCGAAGTGGCGAAGCAGGGTGGTTATGACCTGATCCTCGCCGGCAAGGAAACAATCGACTACAATAATGGCGCGGTTGCCGGCATGCTCTCCGAGTTGCTCGACATGCCCTTTGTAGCCAACGCGACCAGCCTGGCCGTAAGTGGTACCACGGCTACCGTGAAGCGTGAGGTCGAAGGCGGAGAGGAAACGGTGGAAGTATCCCTGCCCCTGGTCCTCTCCTGCCAGAAAGGAATGGCCGAGGCCCGGATCCCGAATATGCGCGGCATCATGGCGGCGCGTACCAAGCCTCTGAAAGTAGTGGAGGCAACAAGTGCCGATGCCCTGACCCGCTTTTCCGAATTTGGATTGCCCCCTGCAAAAGCCGGCGTGAAGCTGGTTTCAGCTGATAATGTGGAAGAGCTGGTTCGCCTGCTGCACGACGAAGCCCGCGCCCTCTGATCCGAACGATTGCAACTAGAATAGTAACTATTAAAATGAAATCATGAGCGTTTTAGTTTTTATCGACCATGTCGATGGACATATAAAGAAAGCCACCCATGAAGCCCTGAGCTATGCCGCTCAGCTGGCCGCACAAACCGGCGATGTTGCCGAAGCGGTGGTGCTCGGACCCGTGAACGACGACCTGGCCGCGCTGGGCACGCACGGGGTAAAGAAAGTGTACCAGGTGAACAACGAAGGGCTGAAGCAATTCGATGCCCAGGTCTATGCGAAGGCGATCGCGGAAGCTGCCACGAAAACCGGCGCGAAGGTGATCGTATTCTCGAACAATTCCAGTGGCAAGTCGATCGCGCCCCGTGTGGCCGTGCGGCTGAAAGCCGGGCTGGTATCCGGCGCCACGGCGCTGCCCGAAGGCGATGGCGCCTTCGTCGTCCGCAAAAACGTTTTTTCCGGAAAGGCCTATGCCAAGGTGACCGTGAATACTGATATCAAAGTGGTGTCGCTGAACGTGAACGCCTTTACCATCACGGAAGGCGCAGGCACAGCCGAAGTAGCGGCACTGGATGTGGCGGTAGACGCCCCGAAAGTAAAGACGGTGTCCTCCACGAAAACATCCGGCAAGGTTGCGCTTACCGAAGCCGATATCGTGGTGAGTGCCGGTCGCGGCATGAAAGGTCCGGAGAACTGGGGCATCGTGGAAGAGCTGGCCGATACCCTCGGCGCCGCCCTTGCCTGCAGCCGACCGGTAGCCGATGCGCACTGGCGTCCGCACAATGAGCACGTTGGCCAGACCGGTGTGGCCATCGCCCCGAATCTGTACATCGCCGTTGGCATCTCCGGGGCGATCCAGCACCTGGCCGGTGTGAACCGCTCCAAGGTGATCGTGGTGATCAACAAGGATCCCGAAGCACCCTTCTTCAAGGCGGCC
>CBHWDR010000195.1:0-6337 GCA_966112575.1 uncultured Chitinophagales bacterium | reverse complement strand
CAGGCGAATGCAAGATCTGGATCCCCGGTCGGGAAGCCGGTCAACAAGGCCCGCCTCAGTCCTGTGCGTCCGCTATTCGTAACGCGCCCCTGGGAGCATGGGTAATCACGCACGATCGTTCCCGGTATCGGGTCAGCATCTTCAACCGCACCAAGCGCTCTGTGATCGATGAAGTCCGGTATTACACCTTGGGCGGTTAGATGTCGGAACGGCCGGCTTTTCTACACCCAATGGAGCTGGCGCCGACGATGATCCATCCTTTTCTACCAGCGCGGTTTCGGCTAAGGAACATGCACGTTCGCGGCGCCATATTAGCCCTCCGGGCTAGTCGATGAACTCGGGTGGCCGGTTGACGATGATAGAACCGAATCGGTAATCGAAATCCTCGAGGAATTGCTCGTAGTCCTCATTCGAAGAGCGACTGGTATAAAAGCGCAGCTTTTTCCCGTTGGCCAGCCACAGGTCGAAGCCGCGGCCGTTGCGGGTATCAAAAGGATCGAAGCGGCGGATCTCTTCCCAGCTCAGGTCGAGGTCTGCCTTGCTGGCAAAGAGGAATTGCCTGGTCCATTGCACGCGAACGCCTGCCGGGTGGATCTGCCATTCGGTTTCGCCGGAAGAGAGGCGGGTGATCACCAGGTAGAGCATGAAGAACTGGATCAGGTAAGAGAAGACATGCAGGGTAGGAAAGAGGAATACCGCGGCGATCGCGGTTACGGGCAGCATGACCAGGGTAACGATCATGCTATGCAGGAGCGAGATCACAGGGATACGGTAGGTGCTCATCTACCAACAAGATAATGTGCGAACTGCAGAAAAGGAAGTCAGCGCCGCTCGGTCACTTCCCGGTAGGCGGCTTCGAGGGCGTCCTTAGCCAGGCCGGCCGTCACGCGACCCAGGTCCACCAGGGTCCAGCCCTGTTTACCCCAAGCGCCGGCAGCCGCGCGAAACGCCAGCGGGTCGGCACTGATGTAGACCGACTGCTCCACCACTGACAGCTTCAGGGAAGCATTGTGCTTTTCTTCATCAAGTGTGGCGAAGATGCGTTTTCGTACGCGGAACGACGTCTTCTGAAAATGCGGTTCCTCGCTCACGGCGAAGAAAGCGCCCGCCCATTTCCGAAATGTTTCGGATCGAACCATGGCGTGAAAATAGGCGGCTATTGCTGCATGGCAAAAATGTCGGTTCAACGTTCCGCGAGCGGCGCCGGTGCATTCTTGAATTTCTTGTAGCGCCCTGTGAGCTTGCCCACGCCATAGGTGGCCGGGATGACCACTTTCTTCACGAAGCGCGGCAGGTGGGGCATGTCGATCTCATTGCGGTAGCGATGCAGCAGGAAGGCGCCGCTGAATTGCTCGGGGCGTTCGGTGCCGCTTTCATTGATCGCATGAAAAAGCAGGGTCAGTTGAAAAATGATGTTCTGCGGCGGTGTGATCCAGCCGTAGCAGTTCAGTTCCTTGTCGCCGGCGTTCCAGAACTTCACGGGCTTGCCGGCGGGGAAGACCACGGTCTCGCCGATGCCGGCAACTCGGGGCTCCTCATCGGCCAGTTGATAGCCCAGGCGGCCGTGAACTACCGTCAGGCCAACTTCCTGTTGGCGGTAGGTGCGGGCGGCTGGTCGGGCGCCAGCTTCGAGGTAGGTTTCGAAGATGAGCTTTTCGCCGGTGGGGGAAGACTCGTAACGGTGGAAGATGAGCTCTTCGCCGAGGTGATTCTTGATGCGGTGAGGTAGAGGTATCATCATACAGCAGGTTTTCGTTCCCTTCAAGTTAGCGCAGGCCTTCGGTGATTGCAAGTTTTCCTCCGCACAGGTTTTCCACCGTAAATTGCGCCCATGCAGCAGTACCACGACCTTCTCCGGCATATCCTGGATACCGGCGTCACCAAATCCGACCGCACCGGTACCGGCACGATCAGTTGTTTCGGTTACCAGATGCGTTTCGACCTGCAGAAAGGCTTTCCCCTGGTGACGACCAAGAAGGTACATCTGAAAAGTATCATTCATGAATTGCTTTGGTTTCTCAAAGGCGAGACGAATATCGCCTACCTGAAAGAGCACGGGGTGCGCATCTGGGATGAGTGGGCCGACGAGCAGGGCGAGCTGGGGCCGGTTTACGGCAAGCAATGGCGCAGCTGGGAAGGGGCCGACGGACAGGTGATCGACCAGGTGGCCGACGTGGTGAAGCAGATCCGCACGAACCCCGACAGCCGCCGGATGATCATCAGCGCCTGGAACGTGGCCGAGCTGCCGAAGATGGCGCTTATGCCCTGTCATTCCCTCTTCCAGTTCTACGTTGCCGAAGGCAAGCTCTCCTGCCAGCTCTACCAGCGGAGCGCCGACGTCTTCCTTGGCGTGCCCTTCAACATCGCCTCTTATGCGCTGCTCACGATGATGCTGGCCCAGGTTTGCGACCTGCAGCCGGGCGATTTTGTACATACCTTCGGCGATGTGCATATTTACAGCAATCACCTCGAACAGGTACAGCTGCAACTGAGCCGGGAACCGTTCTCGCTGCCCCAGATGAAGCTCAACCCGGAAGTGAAGGATATCTTCGGCTTCCGCTACGAAGATTTCACGCTGGAGAACTACCAGAGCCATCCGGCGATCAAGGCGCCGGTGGCGGTGTGATGCCGGTCGGAGACCGACGATGGTATCGTCACGAAACATAGCATTACGATCTATATCGAATAGAAACGAGCTCATTTTCGAATTTTCGAATTCACGCATTTCCGAATATAACGATGATCCTCAGCTTACTTCTTGCGGCCGATGAAGGCCATGTGATCGGAAAGGACAACCAGTTGCCCTGGCACCTGCCCAACGACCTGAAGTTCTTCAAGAACCAGACCTGGGGCATGCCCATTCTCATGGGACGGAAGACCTTCGATTCCATTGGTAAGCCGCTGCCGGGCCGGCAGAGCATCGTCATCACCCGCAACACGGAATGGAAGCACGAAGGGGTGGATGTGGTGCATTCGATCGAAGATGCGATCCGGAAGGCCGAGGGATACGGAGCGAAAGAGATCTTCCTCATTGGGGGCGCAGAGATCTTCAAGACCCAGTTCAGCCGCGCCGACCGCATTTACCTTACCCGCATTCATCACCGCTTCGAAGGCGACGTGCATTTTCCCGAACTGCCCGCATCGGGCTGGCAGCTGGTCCGCCAGCGCTTCTGCAAGGCCGACGAGAAGAATCCCTACGATCATACTTTCCAACTCTGGGAGCGGGAACCATGAAGTATTCCAATCTCCAGCTGGCAAAGAAATTCCTGCAGTATTATCGAAAAGCTTCCAACAGCCAGGGACATGGCATGCATTCACCTTTTGTCTTCGACTTCATCCTTCATGTGCTTAACAACCGCAAGGGATATGAAGCTCCCGTGCAGGTAGAAGCGCTGCGCAAGAAGCTCTTGTCGGATCCGACCCTGCTGGAGATCGAAGACCTGGGCGCGGGCTCCCGGTCGGGCGCAGCGCGGCAGCGGAGCATTGGCCAGCTGGCGCGAACGGCACTCAAGCCAAAAAAGTATGCGCAGCTGCTTTACCGCCTGGCGCGCCACTACCAGCCCCGCAGCATCATCGAGCTCGGGACCTCGCTCGGTTTGACCACTTCCTACTTCGCCCTGGCCCACCCTCCGGTAGCGATCCACACCATCGAAGGCAGCCCGGCCATTGCGGCAGCGGCGGGTCAGAATTTTGAGGCCCTGGGCATTTCTTCGATCCGGCAGCATATAGGCAATTTCGATCAACTCTTGCCGGTTGTGCTGCAGGAACTGCCTTCGCCCGACCTGGTCTATATCGACGGTAACCACCGGCTCGAACCCACGCTTGATTATTTTCTCCAGTGCCGCAATGCAGCGCACGCGGATACCATCCTTGTCTTTGATGATATTCACTGGAGCCCCGAGATGGAGCAGGCCTGGGACGAGATCCGGAAGCATCCGGATGTGCGCTACACGGTTGATCTGTTCTTCCTCGGCTTTGTTTTCTTCCGGAACGACTTCAAGGTGAAGCAGGACTTCTCGATCCGATTCTGATGCGGTTTATATGGATGATATTCCTCCTGGCTGCGCAAGGCTGTCTGGCGCAGGACCTCTCGCTGTACGAGCGGCAGGTATTCATTGCCCCTGAACTCAATCTATCGTACCGCCTGTTGCGTCCACCGGCGGGCGACACAGTGGCGCGCCCACTGGTGCTCTTTCTTCATGGCGCCAACCAGCGCGGCCGCGACAATGAGCAGCAGCTGGCGGTCGGTGCACGGCTCTTTCTGCGCGATTCGGTGCGCCAACGGTATCCCGCTTTTGTGCTCTTCCCCCAATGCCCCGAAGTGGACGTGTGGGCTTACTTCGAACCGAAAGGCGACCCGGCTGCGCCGCAACTGGACTTTCCCTTCCGGAAGAAGCCTACGGAAACCACAGGTGTGCTCCTGCGGCTGGTGGATTCCCTGGTGCGCACGGACCGCATCGATCCCAGGCGGATCTATGTAGTCGGATTTTCACAGGGAGGCATGGGCGTACTCGATCTCCTGGCCCGGCAGCCGGAGCGATTTGCAGCCGGAATCTCCATTTGCGGCGCGGGCGCTCCGTCCACCTCCGCGCGTTTCGCCGGGAAGTCGGCTCTCTGGCTGTTCCATGGTGAAAAAGACGAGGTCATACCCGTTCGCTTTTCGCGGGATTATTTCCGGCGCCTGAAAAAGCTGGGGAGTGATGTGCAATACACCGAGTACCCGGGCCTGGGGCATAACAGCTGGACGAAGGCTTTGTCGGAGCCCGGCTTGCTCGCCTGGTTGTTTTCGAAAAACCAATAGTACGGGTCAGCCCTAAACGAATTTTGGCCTATTTTGGGCGCATGATCGTAGGTATCTTGAAAGAACCGTCCACCGAAACACGGGTCTCCCTGCTTCCCGAAGCTGCTGCGGCACTGGTCAAGAAAGGCATACAGGTGCTGGTAGAGACCGGAGCCGGCCTCCGCGCCTCCGCTGCTGATGCCGATTACACCGCCGCCGGTGCCCGGGTGGCCACCGCAGAAGAAATTCATTCCTCCGCTGATCTGCTCCTTTCCATCCATGCACCTTCGGCTGCCGTGGCAAAGGACAAAGTACTGATCGGTGTTTACCAGCCGCTCTTCAACCCCGCGCAGGCCAAACTCTGGGCCGATAGCGGCGCTACGGTCTTCAGCCTCGACATGCTGCCGCGTACCACGCGGGCGCAGAGCATGGACGTATTGAGCTCGCAGGCCAACATCGCCGGCTACAAGGCCGTGCTGCTGGGAGCCAATCTCTATCCCCGCTATTTCCCGATGTTCATGACCGCTGCCGGATCGATCGCGCCCGCCAAGGTGCTGATCCTGGGCGCCGGTGTGGCAGGGCTCCAGGCCATCGCCACGGCCCGCAGGCTGGGCGCGGTGGTGGAGGTATTCGATACGCGTCCGGCAGTGAAGGAAGAGGTGATGAGCCTCGGCGCCAAGTTCGTGGAAGTGGAAGGCGCCGCCGATGCGTCCAAGGCCGGTGGTTATGCCGTAGAGCAGACCGAAGAATACAAGCAGAAGCAACAGCAGCGGATCTCCGATTCGATCGCCAAAGCTGATATCGTGATCACCACGGCCCAGATACCGGGCAAAAAAGCCCCGATCCTCATCACCGAGGAGATGATCGCACGCATGCGCAATGGCTCGGTGATCATCGACCTTGCAGCGGCAACGGGAGGCAACACGCCTTTCACGCAGAACAATGAAACCGTGGTACGGAATGGCATCAGTATCGTGGGCAACAGCAACCTGCAGGCGACCATGCCTTCGGATGCTTCGAAGCTCTATGGAAAGAATATGCTCAACTTCCTCCAGCTGATCACCAACAAGGAAGGCGCCCTCAACCTGAATTGGGAAGACGATCTTGTTAAAGGAAGCTGCGTGGCCCACGGTGGCAAAATCGTGCACGAACGCGTTCAATCACTCATCGCTTAAATCGAGTTTACATGAATAATGTTGTTGAATGGATATCGAATAACCGGGAGATGTTCTACATCGTGATCCTGATGATCTTCGTCGGGATCGAAGTGATCGGCCGGGTACCCAGCGTGCTGCATACGCCGCTGATGAGCGGTGCCAACGCCATCCACGGCGTGGTGATCATCGGCGCCATCATCGTGATGGGCCGCTCGAAGCCTGATGATTATTTTGCCCTCACCCTCGGTTTTCTTGCCGTTGTGCTGGGTACGCTCAACGTGGTCGGCGGCTTCGTGGTGACGGACCGCATGCTCGAAATGTTCAAATCAAAAAAGAAGAAATAAGGAATGGAACCCAGTCTGCTCACGATCATCTATCTCATTGCTTCGGTCACGTTCAT
>CBHWDR010000194.1:0-6338 GCA_966112575.1 uncultured Chitinophagales bacterium | reverse complement strand
TCTTTACCGGGCAAGTATTGATACCGAAGATGGTGTAGAGCGGACAGAAGCCGGCCAGGCTGGTGAGAAAGAAAACGCCTGCGATGATGAGCAGTACGATCGCCAGCGTGCCGGAGATCAGGTTCAGGAAATAAAGAGTGGCGATGACTGCAACGATAAGGAGGCGGAACAAGCGGTCGGCCATACCCATGTTCTGTTTCATAACGTTTGATTTGGTTCGAACCTAAAGTTTGCACATCCCGCTGATGATTTCGGTGACTTTGGTCACCCCCAAAAGCAGAAAGCAGCGAGTGACCGCTGCTTTCTGCTTTTTCTCCCGACGTATCAGGACTGCTTACTTCAACAGGTTCAGAGCATTCAGCCAGCCGCTCCGCTGCCCGGTCCAGGAGGAGAGGAAGGCCTCCGGCTTCAACCCGCCTTCAAAAGTCTTTAACAGCCCCGCGGCATCGGTGAGGGTCTTCACGGAGTTGGCGGCAGTGATGATCGACTGGGCACTGTTGCCTTCCTTGAAGAGGCCAGGCTTCACGAAACCCGCCAGCGAAGAGATCGACTGCGCCATGCTTACCGCGCTGGATACTTTCTGTGCTTTGCTGATAAAATCGCCCTTGCCCGATTTGAAGGCATCGGTGAACGACGAGGGTTTCAGGGCATTGGTGAATTGGGTGAGCAACTTGCCAGCGTTAGCGGTGGCGGCTTTCGGCAGCTTTACCTGGGCATGACCCACGATGCCGATCAGCAGGAGGAAGGAAAAGAGGGTGATGAACTTTTTCATATATATGGTTTAATGGATACATATTTCATTGCACGAACCCGAAGAGCAGGGAGAGGTAATAACCGCCGCTGTTCACCCCCGGCCCGCCGGAGAGCTGGGTATCGTTGGTCTTCCATTTCGGATCCCCCAGGGGCAGGAAGATGCCTGTACGCGCGCCGATCGCGATCCGCTGCGCCAGCCGGCTTTGACCGATGCCTTCTTTCACCAGCTGTACGCCGACCTGGGCCAGCCATTGGTTCGTGGAGATATGATTCTGGTTGGAGCCCGCCACCAGGTAGTTGCTAAAGCCGGTGCCACCGGCGGGTGATGTGCTGGCAGAGCGGACACCGAAAAAGGAATAGGCCAGCCCGGCAAAAGGCACCAGCTCCACGCCTTCCCTGCGGGTGAGTTGCAGGCCCAGTGAAGAACCGATCTGCGTTCCCCGCACGGAAGATGATTTTCCTTCCTTTTCTTTCGTGCCCGAATAAGACTGGAAAGAGGTCAGGGACACGAGGCGAAGCTTCGGGAACACGGTATAGAATCCCGCACCCCGCGAAAAATAAACACTGCCTACTTCAAGCAGGTCCGCGTTGCGCAATTCATCGTTCAGGTCACCGGCCCCGGGAAAGCTGAAACCGGTAAGGCTGTGAATGACCAGCTTCTTCGATTGGGAGAACCCGTGGAGGGCAGCCAGGAGCAGGGCCCCGGCGAGGAGGATTTTTTTCATGTCTGTTGGTTTCCTATTTGGTGGTTAACGTAAGCCGTTCGGTAAGGAAGTAATAAGGACCATGCAGGTGGTTGACGAAGTACTGTCCTTCCTTCTGCGGGTAAGCCTGCAGGTAGCTGCTGTCGGGCGTAAGCACGATCGTATTGCCGGCGCGCACATAATCACTGCTTCGTACGTAGGCAGGCGATTCAAAACCGGGCAGGTTCTTGCGGATGGCTTTGGATACGAATTCGCCCAGGAACTTCTCGTACTTCTTTGCCGCCTTGCGACTGGGTTTTGTCAGCTGGTTGTAGCCGATGTTCAGCGCCCAGCGACGGGGCCATTTCTGCTTCCGGATAAAGCCCTTCGCATCCACGAACGGATTGATCGGCACGAAATCATCCACGGTCTGGACCGAGAACGGCGACTGCGGCACCCAGTCGAGCGCGTTGATCACATTGTAGGCCCAGCCTTCCTGGGTCATCGCTTCGTATTCATAAGCGAAATAGTGATTGCCCGGCTTGGGCCCGGCGCTGCAATAGGTTTTGAATCGGATGTCCGTCGGCAGCTTCCCCTGGCGCTGCAGCGAATAAAGGTGGGCTGTCAGCAGGAAAGCAATGGCACCACCCTGGCTGTGGCCCACGATGAGCCAGTTTCTGACCCCGCCCCGATAGGCCGAATCGATGCGCGGCAGCATGTCTTTCGAGAGGAAGCCGGTGGCCGTCAGCCAGCCCACGTGAACCGCCGCGGAAGGGTTACTCGCCAGGTCATAATCGAAGCGCTCGTCCTTGCCGAGCTGGAGCGAGCCCCGGGCAGGAACCATGGCCGCATAGAAATTCGCCAGCCAGCTCACCTCGTTCTGTGTTGTACCCCGGACACTGATAATGCCCGTATTGTTGGGGCCCGTCCAGAGGTCCCAGCGGTTCTGCAAGCCCATCACCGGTGAGCGGTACAGCATGCGGTAACCCAGCGCGGGTGGCAGCTTGGAAGCGTAGGAAGTATCACCAAACTGGGCGGAAACGCGGAGCAGGTCGAGGTATTCGGACTTGTCGAAGCCGGGCCGCAACTGGGCAGACAGCGAGGAAACAAAAAGCAGGAAAAGCAGGGATAAGGCAGCTGGTTTCATATCTGAATTCGGTTTTGTCCGTTCAAGTTAATGCAGGAAGGGACGTAAGGGTGCGGGGAGTTGGCTCAAGGGCAGGAACAAAAAAAGAACACCGCAAAGGCGGAATGGTTCTACGCAGCTGCAAGTTGCCCGCAGGCCCGGAAAATTCAGTCGAATTAATTCTACAGGTGTCCCTCGCCGGTAGCCTGGCGCAACACCGGCTCCGGTGCGGGCAACTCCGGCTCTTCCACCGCAGTGGGCATGGTCACCTCGAGGCAGGTGCCGGTGCCGGGACTGGAGGTGACCGATATCGATCCGCCAAAAACCTTGGCCCGGCTGGAGATGTTCATCAGCCCGATGCCCGTGGAGGCTTTGGCGATATCGAAACCCTGGCCATTGTCCGTGATCACAAGGCAGGTATGGGCAGCGCATTGCGAGATGCTAACATGCACTTCACCTGCCTTCGCATGCTTGATGATATTGGTCAGCTGTTCCTGCAGGATGCGGTAGATGGCCAGCTTCTGGTCTTTTGCCAATGGCTTGCTGTAGCTCGAATGCTCGAAATGGATCACCAGCCCGGAAGAGGCGCTGACCGTTTCCACCAGGGCCTTCATCGAGTCGATCAGCGACTGCGTGCCGAGCGTGGGCGCCGAGAGCTGGTGTGAGAGCAGCCGGATCTCGTTGATGCAATCCATGATATGGCTGATCGACCGCGGAAGCAGCTCGTCACGCATGCCCGGGTTCTCCCGCGCCATTTCGAGATAGAGCTTCACGGTGGTCAGGATCTGGTTCACGTTGTCGTGCAGCTCGTGGCCGATCGACTCGCGCTCGCGCTCCTGTGCGCGGATGATCTGCCGGGTGAGGCGGCGCTGGTAGCGCTTCTGTTCCCGCAGCAGCCGCTTTTCCATTTCCTTCCGGATCGAGATGTCGCGCACCAGCACCAGGAAACGCTCCTCGCCCCGCTGGCCCGGGCAGGGCATGAACAGGTATTCGCCGATAAAGCTGCTCCCGTTGTGCCGCGTAAAGACCACCTCCTGCCATTGCTGCCCGGCGGTCGGCGTGGGCAGGGGCAGAACAGGTGTCGATTCCCGGAAGAGGTCACGGAAGTACTGGATCGTGCTGCCGGTGCGCACCAGCCGGAACATCCTGGTGGCGGCGCCGTTCATGTCCTCAATGAAACCATCTTCATGCACAATGAACAGGCCATCCTGGCTGTTCTCATATATGGAGCGATACCGGTTCTCGCTGAGCTCCAGCAGGCGGATGGCATGCCGGCGACGCACGACGCCCGAGCCCGCGGCAATGGCCACTACCAGCAGCAGCAGCGTAACGGTGATGCCGAACGCGAGGTAGTTGCGGCGGCGGTCCATGAACTCGCCCAGCACATCTTTTTCGGAAATGCCCACGGTTGCGATCACGGGGTAGGGAAAAAGCCGGCGGTAGCTGAAATAGGTCGGCACATGACGCAGGGCATCCGGCGCCTGGTAATGCCCCACCGGCATGTTGCGCAGGTGCCGGAAGAGCGGGCTCGAGGAAATGTTCTCGCCATGGCTTGCCACCTTGCCGGTACGCCGGGCATAGGTGATGCCGTTCGGAGCGATCAGCGAAATGATATCGTCGGGATTGAGCCGGGCATTGGAATAAAAGCGGGTGAAGGTGGCCGGCTCGATCTGTACGGCCACCGTGCCCCCGAAAGAGCCGTCGGCTTTTTGCAGGCGGCGGCTCAGCACCAGCACGGCGCGGCCGATGGTGCGGGAGATCACCGGCTCACTGATGAAGAGGCCCCGCTCCCCTGGCTGGTGATAGCGGAAGTGCATGCGGTCGGATACGTCGGTATCGGTCAGCGGAATGCTGCTGCCCCGGATGCGCCCGTCGGCGCCGATGATGAATACGCTGTGGAAATAGTTGGTGTCGATCACGCCCTGTCGCAGCAGCGCATGAAGGTCAAGTCCGCCTCCTTCGCGCTCATATTCCAGCTTCACGAGCTGGAGCACGGATTCGGCATTGCGAAGGATGTGAATGGCATTTTGCTCCAGGGAAACAACCAGGTTGTCGTTGCGGGTGATGGCGGCGGCGACGGCCTCGCGGCGGTCGAAACTCAACTGGCTGCCGAGCTGCACCCAGATCATGCCGGAGAGCACCAGCCCGGCAAGGGCAATGAGGAAAAGGGTTCCGCGAACGCTACGAAAGAATCGCACCATCGAACGCGAGTTTAAGGGATGAAAACAGGAAAACCTGTACAGGATTGGACTTCATAGGTTGCTGGCTGGGCCCAAATATGCAATGCAAACGCATATCTCGAATGAAAAATACCTGTTCTAAGTGGAAATGCTTAACGCGGGCACCGGAACACCACCGGGTCGGGTGCCGGCAGGCCTTTCGGGTCATCCGGAACCGGCGAAAAATAAATTTGGACCCTCCCGGAATTTCATCGTAATATTGCGATAGAATATGGGTGCTACCAAATCATATGAGTTCAGTGCGAAGGAGAACCGGCTGGCCCGGTATGCCAAGGCCCTGGCCCACCCTGCGCGCATCGCCATCCTGAAGCTGCTGGCCGGCAAGGCTACCTGCCAGTGCAGCGACATCGTGGACGAGCTCCCGCTCTCGCAAAGCACCGTTTCCCAGCACCTCAAAGAGTTGAAGGAAGCCGGGTTGATCAAGGGTGAGATCGAAGGCACCCGGGTTTGCTATTGCATCGACGAAAAAGAATGGAAAGCGGCGCAGCAATGGCTCAACCAGCTCTTCGACAGCTACCGGAAAGGAAGCAAGGACTGCTGCTGATTTTTTTTGCCTTCATTCATCGCAATATTACGATAACTAAAAAATAGAACAGATGGAATCGAAAAACAACCTCAAGGAATTGGTTCGCGCAAAGTACGCCGAGATCGCCCTGCAGGACAAAGCCACCAACCAGGCTTCCTGTTGCGGCGCAAGCGGCTGCTCCACGGAAGTGTACAACATCATGTCCGACGACTACACCCAGCTTGACGGCTACCACCCCGACGCCGACCTCGGACTGGGTTGCGGTCTGCCCACCCAGTTCGCCCACATCAAGGAAGGCGACGTGGTGATCGACCTCGGTAGCGGCGCCGGCAACGATGCCTTCATCGCCCGCCACGAGACCGGCGAAACCGGCAGGGTCATTGGCATTGACTTCACGCCCGCCATGATCGAAAAAGCCCGCCGCAATGCCGAGGCCCGCGGTTTTCACAACGTGGAGTTCCGGGAAGGCGACATCGAGCACATGCCAGTAGCGGCCAATACCGCCGATGTGATCGTCAGCAACTGCGTACTGAACCTCGTACCGAACAAGGCAGGCGTATTGAAAGAGATCTTCCGGGTGCTGAAACCGGGCGGCCACTTCTCGATCTCTGATATCGTGCTGGAAGGCAGCCTGCCGAAAGAGCTCCGGGAAGCCGCCGAAATGTATGCCGGCTGCGTGTCCGGCGCCATACAAAAAGGCGAGTATCTCAAGTTGATCGAGGCCGCCGGTTTCAGGGAGGTCATCGTTCAGAAGGATAAGGCGATCATTCTTCCGGATGACCTGCTTCGTTCCTATCTTTCCGAAGAACAGCTGGCCGATTATAAAAACTCCGGCACCGGTATCCGCAGCATCACGGTCTATGCCGAGAAACCAAATGAAGCCTGCTGCAAACCGGGTTGCTGTTCCTAACGATCGACCATGAAGAAAAACATCCTGGTGCTCTGCACCGGCAACAGTTGCCGCAGCCAGATCGCTGAAGGCTACCTCCGCAAGTTCGCCGGCGACAAGG
>CBHWDR010000193.1:0-6357 GCA_966112575.1 uncultured Chitinophagales bacterium | reverse complement strand
AAATCCCTCTCCAAATTCGTTGGCCGTCGCCTCGCTGCCCGCGTACTGCGCAGCTGGGTGGAGGACTTCGTGGATGAGGATACCGGTGAAGTAGTATCCATCGAGCGGAACGAGATCGTGCTGGAGCGCGATTCGATCCTCGATGAAGAAGCCGTGGACACCATCTCCGAAATGGACATCAAGTCCATCTTCGTGCAGAAGGAAGACGTGGGCGGCGACTACGCGATCATCTACAATACTCTGAACAAGGATACCTCGAACTCGGAACTCGAAGCCGTACAGGTGATCTACCGCCAGCTGCGCGGTGCCGACGCCCCCGACAACGAGACCGCCCGCGGTATCATCGACAAGCTCTTCTTCTCCGACAAGCGTTATGACCTCGGCGAAGTGGGTCGTTACAAGATCAACCGCAAGCTGAACCTCAACGCCCCGCTCGAGCAGAAAACGCTGACGAAAGAAGACATCATCGAGATCATCAAGTACCTCGTACGCCTCACCAATGGTAAGGCCGAGATCGACGATATCGATCACCTGTCGAACCGCCGTGTGCGTACGGTAGGGGAGCAGCTCTATGCCCAGTTCGGCGTAGGCCTGGCCCGTATGGCCCGTACCATCCGCGAGCGGATGAACGTGCGCGACAATGAAGTGTTCACCCCTGTGGACCTCATCAACGCCCGTACGCTCTCTTCGGTGATCAATTCCTTCTTCGGAACCTCGCAGCTCTCGCAGTTCCTCGACCAGACCAACCCGCTGTCGGAGATCACGCACAAGCGTCGTATCTCGGCACTCGGACCCGGCGGTCTGAGCCGCGAACGTGCCGGCTTCGAAGTTCGTGACGTACACTACTCGCACTACGGTCGCCTGTGTACGATCGAAACCCCGGAAGGCCCGAACATCGGTCTGATCTCCACGCTCTGCGTGCACGCAAAGATCAACGAGATGGGCTTTATCGAGACCCCTTATCGCAAGGTGGAGAATGGCAAGGTGAACATGAAGCAGCTCACCTTCCTTTCGGCGGAAGAAGAAGATACCGCCAAGATCGCCCAGGCGAACTCTCCGCTGGATGAGAAAGGCAATTTCGCAGAAGACAAGATCGTGAGCCGCGAAACCGGCGACTTCCCGATCCTCGATAAGAACGAAGTGGAGTACATGGACGTAGCGCCGAACCAGATCGTAGGTCTGTCGGCCTCCCTGATCCCCTTCCTCGAGCACGATGACGCCAACCGTGCGCTCATGGGCTCGAACATGCAACGTCAGGCAGTACCGCTGCTGCGTCCGGACGTGCCCATCGTAGGCACCGGCCTCGAAGGCAAGGCGGCCCGCGATGCGCTAATCCAGATCCACTCGGAAGGCGAAGGCGTGGTTGTGTTGGTGGATGCGAACGAGATCCACGTGCGCTACAACCGCAACGAAGACCAGCGACTGGTTTCCTTCGAAGACGACCTGCGCATCTACAACCTGACGAAGTTCATCAAGACCAACCAGGAAACCTCCATCAACCTGAAGCCTGCCGTTAAGAAGGGCCAGAAGGTAAAGGAAGGCGACTTCCTCACGGAAGGTTACGCAACGAAAGACGGTGAGCTCGCCCTCGGTAAGAACCTGAAAGTGGCCTTCATGCCCTGGAAAGGTTACAACTTCGAGGATGCCATCGTGATCTCCGAGCGTGTGGTGAAAGAAGATATGTTCACCTCCGTGCACATCTCCGAGTACGAACTCGAAGTGCGCGACACCAAGCTGGGTGAAGAAGAGCTGACCCCGGATATCCCGAACGTTTCGGAAGAAGCGACCAAGGATCTCGACGAGAACGGTATCATCCGTATCGGCGCCCAGATCAAGGAAGGCGATATCCTGATCGGTAAGATCACGCCGAAAGGCGAATCGGATCCGACACCGGAAGAGAAGCTCCTCCGTGCCATCTTCGGCGACAAGGCCGGCGATGCCAAGGACGCATCCCTGAAAGCTCCCAACGGTGTGGAAGGTGTGGTGATCTCCAAGAAGCTGTTCCAGCGCGCCAAGAAGGACAAGAATGCCAAGGTGCGGGAGAAGGCGGCCCTTGAGAAGCTCGACAAGATCCACGAGAAGAATGTATCCGACCTGATGGACGTGCTGCTCGACAAGCTGCAGACCCTCCTGAGGGAAAAGGCTTCTGCCGGCGTGAGCAACAACTTCGGTGAAGTGCTCATCGGCAAAGGTTCGAAGTTCACCCAGAAGAACCTGGCGGGCATCGACTACATGAACGTGAATCCGCTGGGCTGGACCGGTGATGCCAAGATCGACGACCAGATCAACATCCTGCTGCACAACTACAGCATCAAATACAACGAAGAGCTCGGCCGCTACAAGCGCGAGAAATTCAACATCTCGATCGGTGACGAACTGCCCGCAGGTGTACTGAAGCTCGCCAAGGTCTACATCGCCGTGAAGCGTAAGCTGAAGGTGGGTGATAAGATGGCCGGCCGTCACGGTAACAAGGGTATCGTAGCCAAGATCGTTCGTGCGGAAGACATGCCTTTCCTTGAGGACGGCACTCCGGTGGACATCGTGCTGAATCCCCTGGGCGTACCTTCCCGTATGAACCTGGGCCAGATCTACGAAACCGTACTGGGATGGGCCGGTGAAAAGCTGGGTATCCGTTTCGCAACGCCGATCTTCGACGGTGCCTCTACAGAGGACATCGCTGAGTATATTGGCCAGGCGAACCTGCCTACCTTCGGTCACACCTACCTGTATGATGGTGAAACGGGCGAGCGCTTCCACCAGAAAGCGACCGTGGGTATCATCTACGTGATCAAGCTGCACCACATGGTGGACGACAAGATGCACGCCCGTTCGATCGGACCCTACTCCCTCATTACCCAGCAGCCGCTCGGTGGCAAGGCGCAGTTCGGTGGTCAGCGTTTCGGTGAGATGGAGGTGTGGGCACTCGAGGCTTACGGTGCCGCCAACATCCTGCAGGAACTGCTTACGATCAAGTCGGATGACATCATCGGCCGTGCGAAAACATATGAGGCCATCGTGAAAGGAGAGAACATCCCGCGTGCCGGCATCCCCGAATCGTTCAATGTACTCGTACATGAACTTCGCGGACTGGGCCTGGACCTCAAGTTCCACGACTAAGCATACGGTGAGACGTGAGATGTCAGACGTGAAACGCCTGACTCTCCCGTCTCACTTCTCACTTTTTACGTTTCACAACAAAAAAAGAAACTAGTCCTTATGGCTTTCAATAAAAGAGATAACCGTCCGAGACCGCAATTCTCCAAGATTACGATCGGACTTGCTTCTCCTGACAGCATCCTTGAAAAGAGCTTCGGTGAAGTACTGAAGCCGGAGACGATCAACTACCGTACGTACAAGCCCGAACGCGATGGCCTGTTCTGCGAGCGGATCTTCGGCCCCGTAAAAGACTACGAATGTGCCTGCGGCAAGTACAAGCGCATTCGCTATAAAGGCATCGTTTGCGACCGCTGCGGTGTGGAAGTGACCGAGAAGAAAGTACGCCGCGAGCGCATGGGCCACATCAAGCTCGTGGTTCCGGTAGTGCACATCTGGTACTTTAAGTCCCTTCCCAATAAGATCGGTTACCTGCTCGGCATGAGCTCCAAGAAACTCGAAAGCATCGTGTACTACGAGCGCTTCGTGGTGATCCAGAGCGGCATCCGCGCCGATAAGGGTCAGAACTATGGCGACCTGCTGACCGAAGAAGAGTACCTCGATATCCTCGATACCCTTCCGAAGGACAACCAGTACCTGCCCGACGAAGACCCCAACAAATTCATCGCGAAGATGGGTGCCGAAGCCGTGCATGACCTGCTGGCCCGCATCGATCTCGACCAGCTTTCTTTCGACCTCCGCAACGCCGCTGCCACCGAAACTTCGCAGCAGCGTAAGGCCGATGCCCTCAAGCGTCTGTCGGTAGTGGAAAGCTTCCGCGATGCCCAATCCCGCATTTCCAACCGTCCCGAGTGGATGGTGATGCAATACATTCCTGTGATCCCGCCGGAACTGCGCCCGCTCGTTCCCCTGGATGGCGGCCGTTTCGCGTCTTCCGACCTGAACGACCTCTACCGCCGCGTGATCATCCGCAACAACCGCCTGAAGCGTTTGCTGGAGATCAAAGCCCCCGAGGTGATCCTCCGCAACGAGAAGCGCATGCTGCAGGAAGCCGTGGATTCGCTGTTCGACAACAGCCGTAAGTCCAACGCCGTGAAGGCCGAGGGCGGACGCGCGCTGAAGTCGCTCTCCGACGTACTGAAAGGCAAGCAGGGCCGCTTCCGTCAGAACCTCCTTGGTAAGCGTGTCGACTACTCCGGTCGTTCGGTTATCGTGGTGGGCCCGGAACTGAAACTCTTTGAGTGCGGTCTGCCGAAGGATATGGCTGCCGAGCTGTTCAAGCCGTTCATCATCCGTAAGCTCATCGAGCGCGGTATCGTGAAGACGGTGAAGTCGGCCCGCAAGCTGGTAGACAAGAAGGAAGCCGTGGTCTGGGATATCCTCGAGAACATCCTCAAAGGACACCCGGTCATGCTCAACCGTGCCCCGACGCTGCACCGCCTGTCGATCCAGGCCTTCCAGCCCAAGCTGGTAGAGGGTAAGGCGATCCAGCTGCACCCGCTCGTAACGACGGCCTTCAACGCCGACTTCGATGGTGACCAGATGGCCGTGCACGTGCCCCTGAGCCATGCCGCGATCCTGGAAGCCCAGCTCCTCATGCTCGCCTCGCACAACATCCTCAACCCGCAGAACGGTACGCCGATCACCCTGCCTTCACAGGACATGGTACTCGGTCTGTATTACATCTCCAAAGGCAAGAAGTCGACGGAGACCGAGAAAGTGCGTGGTGAAGGAAAGGCCTTCTACTCCGAAGAAGAAGTGATCATCGCCTATAACGAGAAGCAGGTGGACCTGCACGCCTGGATCAAGGTGAAAACCATGATCCGCGATGCAGAGACCGGCGATCTCAGCCTCAAGCTCACCGATACTACGGTAGGCCGCGTACTGTTCAACCAGTTCGTGCCCCGCGAAGTAGGTTTTGTGAACGCCCTGCTGACGAAGAAGAACCTTCGTGAGATCATCGGCGACATCATCACCATTACCAACGTACCGAAGACCGCGAAGTTCCTTGATGACATCAAGCAGCTTGGTTTCCGTACGGCCTTCCAGGGTGGCCTGTCCTTCTCGATCAATGACCTCATTATTCCTGATATCAAGCAGGAACTCCTCGACAACGCCAAAGGCGAAGTGGAAGAGGTGTGGGAGAACTACAACATGGGTCTGATCACCAATAACGAACGATACAACCAGATCGTAGACATCTGGTCGCGTGTGGATACCCGCATCACGGAAACACTGATCCGCGAGCTCGCTTCCGACAAGCAGGGCTTCAACTCGGTGTTCATGATGCTCGACTCCGGTGCCCGTGGTTCGAAGCAGCAGATCAAGCAGCTCGCCGGCATGAGGGGTCTGATGGCCAAGCCGCGTAAGTCCGGCTCTACCGGTTCGGAGATCATCGAAAACCCGATCCTCTCCAACTTCAAGGGCGGTCTGAACGTATTGGATTACTTCATCTCCACCCACGGTGCCCGAAAGGGTCTGGCGGATACGGCCCTCAAAACGGCCGATGCCGGTTACCTGACCCGTCGTCTGGTAGACGTATCGCAGGACGTGGTGATCACGGAAGAAGATTGCGGCACCCTTCGCGGTATCGCCACTTCGGCCCTGAAAGACAACGAAGATGTGATCGAGCCGCTGAGCGACCGTATCGAAGGTCGTATGTCGCTCCATGACGTATATGATCCGATTTCCGAGAAGCTCCTCGTGAGCGCCGGACAGGAGATCACCGCTTCGATCGCCAACAAGATCGAAGAAGCCGGTATCGAAACCGTAGAGATCCGCTCCGTACTGACCTGCGAAAGCAAGCGCGGTACCTGCGTGAAGTGCTATGGCAAGAACCTGGCAACCGGTTACCTGGCCCAGCGTGGTGATGCCGTTGGTATCATCGCTGCCCAGTCGATCGGTGAACCCGGTACCCAGCTGACCCTGCGTACCTTCCACGTGGGTGGTGTGGCCGGTTCCGCTTCGGTAGAATCGACCCTCCAGGCCAAGTTCGAAGGAACGATCCAGTTCGATGGTCTGCGTACCGTTACTACCGAGAACAACGAAGGCGTGAAAGTACAGGTGGTGATCGGACGTACCGGTGAGGTGCGGATCATGGACACCAAGAACGATCGCCTCCTGATCACCAACAACATCCCTTACGGCGCTACCTTGAACGTGAAAGACGGTCAGAAAGTGAGCAAGGGTGATGTGATCTGTACCTGGGATCCGTTCAACAACGTTATCATCGCCGAGATCAAC
>CBHWDR010000192.1:0-6361 GCA_966112575.1 uncultured Chitinophagales bacterium | reverse complement strand
CAGGCAAGCACGGATGCATTATTCGGGTCCTTGAGCACGCGGTCGAGCAGGGCGTTGGCTTCGGCGAGCTGCCCGTCGTTGATCATCTCGGTAGCCCGGCCGTAGAGCACGCGCGGAAGCAGGCGGCGCACCGTAGCGGAAGGCGACTGGATGCCTTCGAGGAGGGCGAGGGCATCACGGTAGTTATTGGTATTGGCCAGCGCGCCAACGAGCAATTCGGTGGCCTCGTCCTTATACGTGGATGCGGGGTAATCGTTGAGGAAACTACGGAGGCTTTTGAGGGCTTCATCCTTGTAGCCATGTTCGTAGGAGAGCTTGGCGTAGTTGAACCGCGAGATCTCGCGCTGCTCGGTATTGCTGTTGTTGGACGAGGAGAAGAGGAAGGCATTGCGGGCATTCGCTTTCTGGTTGGTCTTCAGGTAAGAATCGCCAAGCAGGTACATGGCGTGCTGGCTGAGCGAATCTTCTTTGCCACTCAGCTGCCTGAAGCCTTCGATGGCTTTGGGGTAGTTGCCGCTGATATAATAGGAATAGGAAACCTCATACAGGTCTTCGCGGCGCACTTTATTGGAACGGTTAACGTAGTCGCCGAGGTAAGTGGCGGCTTTGGCGTAATCCTTCTTCTCGAAATAGGCATGGCCCAGCAGCTGTTTCAGCTCGAGGTCGTAGAACTGGGTTTGCCCTTTCTTGATCTTGCTCTCGGCATAGGCTACTGCTTCGTCTTTCTTTCCCTGTACGTAATAGATCTGTGCGATGTAGTAGGGAACGATGGATTCGTAATTCGGCTCGTTCTCCACTACTTTGAAGCTTTTCAGGGCTTCATTGTAATTGCGGTCGCGGAAGGCGATGAAGCCATAGTAATAGTTGGCATCGATGTAGTTGGGATCGTTCGGCATCTGCCGGATGGCATCGAGCAGCGGGCGTGCCTCGTTGAAGCGCTGCAGGGCGAAATAGGAATAGCCCTGGTGAAACTTCATATCCGCGATCTCTTTGTTATTGAGGTTGGCAATATTGGCCTGCTCATACATGGGCGCAGCATCGGAGAAGCGTTGCTGGCGGAAATAGAATTCGGCGAGCTGGAAGGACATCATCTGCACCCGGGCATTGTTCTTCGTGAGCCGGATATAATCCTGCGCTTCCTCTTCGGCACGGGTCTCATTCTGCATCAGCGCGCTGGCCACGGAATAGTACTGGATCTCCTGAGAAACGATGGGATTATTGATGCGGTCCGTTTCGCGGAGCGATTGCTGCAACTCCCGGAGGATGGGATAGGCCAGGCTGTACTGGCCTTTCTGGAAATACTCCTTGGCTTCGTTGAACTTTTCCTGGGGATCGGTATAGAAGAAGGTTTGTTGCGAAAAACCGGCGAGCGAAAGCGTAGTGAAAAGGATCGGCAGGCAAAGTTTCTTCATAAGAGGTTCTTTAACCGTTTGGCGGATAACGTCGTAAAGATTCTAATTATTTTACCCCCGGCCAAACATCGTTCCAAAGATGAGCCTGTATGTGGGTTGTGGGTTTTCATTTAACATTTGTGTAGGATGCGGCAAGGGGCAGTAGGCAGTGGGCAATGAGCAGTAGACAGTTGAGCGCATCACTCAATCCCTAATACCTCAATACCCTAATACCTTAATACCATAATACCCAAATACCTTATTACCTATATTTGTCCACCTATTCCACCATCCGTATGAGAAAGCTCTTCAGCACTTCGTGCAGCGACAACGCATTTTCCGCAGGCATGCTGCTCCTGCGACTTGCATTCGGCGGCGTTATGGCCGTGAACCATGGCTTCGATAAGCTGAGTCATTTTGCCAACATGGCCCCGAAATTCCCCGACTATATCGGTATCGGTCACACGGCTTCGCTGGCCCTCGTGGTATTCGCGGAGTTCTTTTGTGCAGCCTTCCTGGTGCTGGGGCTGTTCACCCGACTGGCAGCCATTCCCCTGGTGATCGCCATGGGCTTTGCCTTCTTCAAAGCGCACAGTGGTGAGATCAGCGGTCCCCGCAGCGGCGAATTGGCCATTCTTTACCTCACTGCCTACATCGCCATCCTGATCATGGGGCCCGGTAAGGCCAGCCTCGATCGCTTCCTGGGTAAGTAAGCCTGCAATGATCCCAGCGGCTCACAAGAACACGTCTTAAACCCGGTGCAGGTCTGCCCGCCAGTTCCTGATCTCCTGCTTGATCTGTTTGTTCGACAGGTTCTCGTCGAGGGCGCGTTGGCACAAGGCCGGGAACTCTTCATCGGAAGCGAAGCGCAGGGCGATGATCTGCCCGAGGCGGATGCGCGGATCCATGCGCTTGCCCGTAAGGATAAAATAGCGGAACTGCTCTTCGGCGCGGATGGCACGGTCCTGCGCCTTGAGCGCGAAGGCCCGCGTGAACCAGTAAAGGCTCACGATCACCAGCACCGCGATGAGGAGCAGCCAGGCGAGGTATTGGTTGTCTTCAGGAGCCACGATCACGTAACGGATCGTGCCGACCAGGAGGGCCAGGAGGGTCAGGCCGGTAAGACCATGATAAGCGGGAACGAGTTGCGTGTGATTCTTGTAATTCTGAGCCATGTTGGAGGTTGTTGACAAGGTGATCAATGATCGGGCTATTTCAGCACATCCAGCACGCGGTACATCTTCTGCACCACGGCGGATGAGGAGCCGTTGTAATTATTTACGATAAAGGAAAAGATGTATTCCGTTCCGTCTTTGGCCTGGTGATAGCCGCAGAAGCCGCGGGCCCCGGAAATGGAGCCGCTCTTCATCTTCATACCATTGTATTCCGGGAAGCCGGCGAAATAGCCCGTGAACCAGGCCTGTTGCCGGGCATGGCGAAGCACTTCCACCTGGGCATGCGTGGTGACGCGGTTCAGCGGCGAAAGGCCGGAACCATCCACCATATTCAGTTCGTTCGCAACAATGCCTTTCGACTTCCAGAATTCCCGCATGCGGCGTACCCCGGAAGCGGTCTCTCCACTCCCACCGGCACGTGCATCGATGGTTTTCGCCAGCGCCTCACCATAGAGGTTGATGCTCCGGCGCAGGAACCAGTAAGCGATGGAATCGAGCAAGGGGGATGCATACACAAAGCGAGCCTTTGCCAGATCACTCGTGTCCACGAGACCGGTCACGAGCTCTACCCCGGCGCCGGACAGAGAAGGGCTTTTGCCGACCGTATAACGGCCAAGCGCATCTGCAAAACCTTCTTCCGGACGATCATCGGAGCCGGCAATGCCGAAGCGCTTTACGCCTGCGGGGATGGTTCCGGTAACCACCTTGTGATCGCGGTAATTATTGATATAGGCATTGTCGCCACTTCCGGCCGCACCGGTACGGACCCGGTTTTCCAGCTGCCGGTAGATGCGAGCAGGCGTAGTGGTGGTATCCACCGTGGCGGGATCGCCTACACGGGCGCCGGGAAGGAAGTTCAGATCATACTGGTTCTCCCTCCAGTTCAGTCCCATCGCCGAAGCACCATAATAATTGGCCAGGTCTTCAAAGATCCATCCCCCGTTAGGCAGCCCGGCCGATTGGCGCACTACCAGTTGAAAAGGACGGTCGTAGCCGGCGGTGCGGTAAGCCTGGAGCAGCCTGCGGAAGAGGGCCGTGTCGGCCGTTGCGGCATAACGCCAGGAACCGAGGGTCGGGTCGCCGGAGCCGGCTACCGTGATCCGGCCGTTCTCGAGGCCGAAGACGGTGGTATAGCGAAACTCCTGTCCGAGGAGCTCATAGGCGCTGGCCGCCGTGATGATCTTCTGCGTACTTGCCGGCGCGAGGCCGACGCGGGCATTGCGGTCGAAGACCACGGCCCCGGTTTTCGCATTGATCACGTAGAGCGATGCGATCGAGCTTTGCATTTGTGTATCGCGCTCGAAGAGCGTCCAGGCGGCGGCAAGCCGGCTGGATACTTGCTGCGCATGCGCAACCGAAACGGCCAGGGAGAGAAAAGGAACCAGTAGTTTTTTCATCGCATCGTACCTTGCTCCGAAATTAGGACTTCCGAATGAACGAACTGCATGCGGCCATTATCACGATCGGCGACGAGCTATTGATCGGACAGACCATTGATACCAACTCGGCCTGGATCGCGCAGGAGCTGAACAAGATCGGCATCTGGGTGAAACGGCGGGTAGCCATCGGCGATGTAGCCGAAGAGATCGTGAAAGCGCTGGATGAGCAGAGCCGCGACTGTGGTGTTCTGATCATTACCGGCGGACTGGGTCCTACGGCCGATGATATCACCAAGCCCACGCTTTGCGCCTATTTCGAGGGCGAGATGGTTGTTGACCCGGGTGCATTGGAAAATGTCACACAGATCTTCACCCGCCTCAACCGCCCGCTGATCGAGCGCAACCTCCGGCAGGCGGAAGTGCCCTCGACCTGTACCGTGCTTCCGAATACCCGCGGCACGGCACCGGGGATGTGGTTCGAAAAGAACGGGGTGATCTATGCCTCGCTGCCCGGCGTTCCCAATGAGATGAAGGGACTCATGAGCCTGAGCGTACTTCCGAAACTGAAGGAGCTGAAGCAACTGCCGGCCGTGGTGCACCGGACCCTGCTCACGTCCGGTATCGGCGAATCGCAGCTGGCCGACAGCATCCAGGACTGGGAGGAAGCCCTGCCGGCATATGTGAAGCTCGCCTACCTCCCCGCCTATGGACTGGTGCGCCTGCGGCTTACGGGCAAGGGCGCGGATGCGGCCCAGGTGGAAAAAGAAGTTCAGGACCTGTTCGAGCAACTGAAGCCCAAAGTGGCGCCATGGATGGTGGCGGATGAAGATATTCCGCTGGAGGCCGCGGTCAACAAATTGTTCCAGGCCAGGGGCCGGACGCTGTCCACAGCCGAAAGCTGCACGGGCGGGTATATCGCGCACCTGATCACTTCGATCGCCGGTTCTTCGGCGATGTACCTCGGAAGTGTGGTTTCTTATGCCAATTCGGCTAAAACCGGGTTGCTTGATGTTGGGGCGGACGTTCTCGAGAACCAAGGTGCGGTAAGCGAGGAAACGGTGCGGGCGATGGTTGCCGGCGCGCGCAAGGCGCTTGGTTCGGATTATGCGATCGCTACATCCGGCATCATGGGTCCGGGCGGCGGCACGCCCGCGAAGCCGGTGGGGACGGTTTGGATCGCCGTAGGTAATGAACGGGAGACCCGGGCGCAGCAATTTCACTTCCGTTTCGACCGGGAGCGCAACATTGAACTGGCGGCGCATGCGGCGCTGACCCTGCTCTTCCGCTTCGTACAGGAAACCGACCGGGCAGATTAGCTGCACTTGCCTTATTTTTGACGCGATTTTTTCGAACGATTGCTTTGCTACGATCCACCTTTCCCGGAACGGGTGCGACCTGTAGTTCGGATCGACTACAAACCATAAACTAGAAACTACAAACAGAACTCATGCCTACAGTTGACCTGGTGATGCCTAAGATGGGCGAAAGCATAATGGAAGCCACGATTTTGAAATGGCATAAGAACCCCGGCGATGCCGTAGGGATGGACGAGACCGTGCTGGAGATCGCGACCGACAAGGTTGATTCCGAAGTACCCTCAACCGCTGCCGGCGTGATCACCGAAGTCCTGTTCAAGGTGAATGACGTGGTGCCCATCGGCACGGTGATCGCGCGGATCAGCACCGAAGCCGGTGCCACGGTTGCCCCTACCCAGCCTGCTCCCCAACAATCCCAGCCCCTGGCGCCGAAGGCAGATGCCCAACCGCCCGCCCCTACCCAACCCGCAGCCGCTTCCGGCAATGGACGGTTCTATTCGCCCCTGGTGCTTAATATCGCCGCCCAGGAAGGCATCAGCATGACCGAGCTCGAATCGATCCCCGGCACCGGCAACGAAGGCCGCGTGACCAAGAAAGACATTCTTCAATATGTGAACGAGCGCCCCAATCGACAAGCGCATCCTTCGACTCCGCAACGCTCTGCTCAGGATGACGCGACAAGCACCTCAGCGCAGCGCCCGGTACAGGACCAGGGAGGACAGGCACAGAATAACCAGCTGGTGATCCCGGCCAATAAGGTGGAGACTTCCCCGGCGCCGGCGCAATACCCCGGCAATGTGGAGATCATCGAGATGGACCGGATGCGCAAGCTCATCGCCGATCACATGGTGCGTTCAAAGCACACTTCGCCGCACGTGACCTCGTTCACGGAAGCGGATGTGACCAACCTGGTGCTCTGGCGCGACCGGGTGAAAAAAGAATTTGAAAAGCGCGAAGGGACGAAGATCACCTTCACGCCCCTGTTCATCGAAGCGATCGTCCGCTGCATCAAGAAATTCCCCCTCATCAACTCGTCCATCGATGGTACCAACATCATCGTGAAGAAGGATATCAATATCGGCATGGCCGCTGCCCTGCCT
>CBHWDR010000191.1:0-6384 GCA_966112575.1 uncultured Chitinophagales bacterium | reverse complement strand
CCTGATCGCCGCCGGACTCGGGCGCGCCAGCGCGCTGGTGGTCACCTACCTGGAGCCGATCGCAACATCCGTGTTCATGGGTACGAAGGAAGAATTGCACAAGCAGGTGTTTCTTAGAAATATCGCCGCCATTGACGCCGGTGAATTTGCCGACCAGCGCGTGGTGGTGAAAGGTTGCGGCGAAGTGCCCATCGACAATGCCGCTTATGCCGAAGTCACCCGCCTCCTGCGACCCGTGGCCAAGAGCATCATGTACGGGGAGCCCTGCTCCACTGTGCCCATCTACAAAAAGAAATAATGCGGCGCATTCTTTACCTCTCGCTGCTGGCTGCCTTCGCAACGTCCTGCAACAACTCGGGTTCGGTCGAATCCAAACCGGCAGACGCGATCGCCCAGGACTCGGTAGAAGAAGCCGCAGCTGCACCGGCCCTTGCTGCAACCCTCCCCGATTTATTTGCTTACCTCAAAGGGCAGGACAGCAGTTTTTCCACAACCCGTTTTTCGGAAGAAGAGGTGGTCAACAGCGATACGGCCATGGTCAATTCCATTGATACCGCCGGCTTGAAGCCTTATCGTCCCTACCTCATCTATAATCCTTCCCGCACCTATGCCATCGACGCAGTGACCAACAGCTTCGTCATCCGCCAACGCGGAGGAAGAACAGAACTCGTCGAGGGAGGACCCGATACCGAAGTGGCGCTCCTGGATCTTGCGGGCAACCGGTGGAAACGCATTTTCTTCGGCGGAACCATGTCGGCCTTTCTCGATGCCCGCTGGGAAAACGACTCCACCTTTGTCTTCGCCCACGCCACAATGGTTGGCATCGACTCCATCCAACCCCTCATCACACGCTACCGCATCGGCGACTCCACCTTGACCCGTTTCAATTACACCGGCGCCCTCAAAGCCGACATCTCCTCCTACGCCGAGAACCGACTCAACAAACAATAAAGGTCACCTCACGGCGACCTTTATTGTTCTTTTTCTCTTATCTGCTTTCTCCTCCCGAGCTGGCTCGGGACTGCTTGCTCCTCCTCAAGGTACCAGCTTCATCTCCTGGATGAGGTTCGTAGCACCTGCATACTTGTCGATGATGAAAAGCACATAACGCGCATCCACCATGATATTGCGGCAGATCGTAGGATCGTAATTCAGGTCGCTCATCGTGCCTTCCCATACGCGGTCGAAGTTGAGGCCGATGAGGTGTCCGTTGGCATTCAACACGGGTGAGCCGGAGTTACCGCCGGTAGTGTGGTTGGTGGCGATGAAGCAGACCGGCAGGCGGCCGTTGGTACCATAGCGCCCGTAATCTTTCTTCGCGTAGAGATCGCGGAGCTTCTGCGGCAGGTCGAACTCGTAGTCGCCGGGCTTGTATTTCTCCATCACGCCATCGAGGTAGGTATAATAAGAGTACTCTACCGCGTCGCGGGCTTCATAGCCCTTCACTTTTCCATAGGCCACACGCAGGGTGCTG
Source organism: uncultured Chitinophagales bacterium (assembly GCA_966112575.1). Lineage (GTDB taxonomy): Bacteria > Bacteroidota > Bacteroidia > Chitinophagales > Chitinophagaceae > Flavisolibacter. The sequence continues at coordinate 4,910 of CBHWDR010000191.1, read as the reverse complement.
TTGGCATCAGGGTAGAAGGTCTTTTCCTTGAACACCTCCATCTGGGCAGCCATGTACTCGCGCTGCAGAGCATTGATCCTGGCCTGCGCCGGCGCGATCTTCGTACCGAAATTACTCGCATTGTTCATGCCGAGACTGTTGAAGAGCAGGTAGGCCGGGTCTTTCCGGTACTTATTCAGCCAGGCTTGCGGATCGGCCTTAATAGCTGCGAGTATCTTACCGCTTTCGTCAAGCTCCGAATCCTTGAACAGGTCATCGGCGGCTTTCGCGTAATTATTATTGTTGCGCTCCAGCAGGCTGCGGAGCTCGGGCACCATACCGGCATCGCCCAGGGCTTTCACCCACTCTTCCATGAGTGCGGCGAAGAGCCGTTTGTCCACAAAGGAAATGTACTCCTTATACAAATCTTCAAGCCGGTCGGCTGTGGCAGCCGCCGAACGGGTAAATCCTTCGGTACCGGGCTTCTCGCGCGCCAGCAGGGTCAGCTGCGTGGCCACACTGAAGATGTCGATGCGGCCGATCACCTCGGCCTGGTAGTCGCGGGCCAGGCCCAGCGGCTGGAAGTCGGCATAGAGTGCGTTCAACTGCGGAAGCAGGTCGCCCCACTTAGCCTTCCACTGCGGGTTGGCGTTCACCCGCTTCTGGAATTCGGCTTCGTAGGCGCGCTTCTTTTCCAGAGCCCCGGTGCGGTTGATGCCCAGCACTTCGCCCTGCCATTTTTTATAAGCGTTCTCCACATTCGCATACTTGGCCGCATACTGCAGGCGGGCCGCATCCGAACTGCGCATGTACTCATCCATGATGCGCAGCGCTACGGAGCGCAGGTGGATCTTCGCGGGATCATTCACCGTCACGATCTGCTCCACGGCTTTGGAAGGCAGGTATTCCGTGGTACGTCCGGGAAAACCGAAGACCATGGTAAAATCATTCGCCTTCACACCGCCCAGCGAGATGGAGAGCGAACGCTTGGGCTTGTAGGGCACGTTATCGGCCGAATACTCGGCGGGCTTGTTGTCTTTGGAAGCATAGATGCGGAACATGGAGAAGTCGCCGGTATGGCGGGGCCACATCCAGTTGTCGGTATCCTTACCGAAATTACCCACGGAAGAAGGCGGAGCGCCCACCAGCCGCACATCCTTGTAGGTCTCCGTAACGAAGAGGTAATATTTATTGCCTTCGTAGAACGGACGGATGAGCAGGTCCTGATAGCTTTCTTTCTTCACGGTCGGACGCAGCGCTTCGATGTTCGCCGTGATCAGCGCCTGGCGGTCCTGCTCGGGCATACCGGCGGTAACACCTTTCAGGGCAGCAGCGGTCACATCGTCAATGCGTACGATAAAGGTCACGAAGAGGCCGGGGTTGCGGAGCTCCTGTCCTTTATTATAGGCCCAAAAACCATCCTTGAGGTAGTTACGCTCTACGGTAGAGTTGTTCTGGATGGCGTCGAACCCGCAATGATGGTTCGTCAGCACCAGGCCTTGGTCGGAGATTACCTCGCCGGTGCAGAAGCCGCCGAAAGAAACGATCGCATCCTTGAGGCTGCCCTTGTTCACATTATAGATATCCGAGGCACTGATCTTCATGCCCAGGCTCTTCATCTGCTTTTCGTTCAGCTGGGCAAGGAGCTGCGGGAGCCACATACCCTCGTCGGCCAGGCTGAATTTGAACAGCAGGAGAAAGAAGCCAAGAAGCAATTTTCGGGTTGAATTCATATAGCTTAGTTGAGGCCTAAAATTAGGCAGGAGGGCTGTGAATTGAGCGGTTAAAATGTGAATAACGTGCGTGGAACGGGGAGTGGAACGTAGATTCTTTGCCGGTAGATGAAAAGCCGGCAGGGCCGGAAATTTTTCCTGTGCGTTACCACCGGTTTATCCTGCCTTAATCCACACCAGGAAAATCTCAAAGGGGGTTGTTTTTATCCCGGTAGGGTAATCCACATTTCTGTGAATATGCCCGCACAATAAGGCTCCTTCGATACCTTTGATGTGGAATTCATGGGTTCCGATGTGGATAAAGCACGGATTTTGAATGACCAAAAAACGGGAAGACGAGTTTTCCCCGAATTCACAGCCCTAATAGTAATAGGGGTTTATTTAAAAAATAGAATACTATATATTATTAGATGAACAACGAAATGTTGATAGCGAAGCAAAACGAGATCGATGAGCACGGGTTTCTCGACATCGACCTCGATCCCACCCTCGACCTCTTCTCCGAGATCGAGCGGCTCAAAAAAGAAAAGAACGCCATCATCCTGGCCCACCTCTACCAGGAGCCGGATATCCAGGACATCGCGGATTATATCGGCGACTCCCTGGGCCTGGCCCAGCAGGCGGCCAAGACGGATGCCGACATGATCGTTTTCGCCGGCGTCCACTTCATGGCTGAGGGCGCCAAGATCCTCAACCCCTCCAAGAAGGTGGTGATCCCCGATATGAAGGCGGGTTGCTCGCTCAGCGAGTCCTGCCCCCCGCCCCTGTTCAGGAAGTTCCGCGAGCAGCACCCCGACCATATCGTGATCTCCTATATCAACTGTTCGGCCGGTATCAAGGCCCTCAGCGATATCATCTGCACCTCGTCCAATGCCAAGGCCATTGTGGATAGCCTGCCCAAAGACCAGAAGATCATTTTCGCACCGGATAAGAACCTCGGCGCCTGGGTGAACAAGGTCACCGGCCGCGACATGCTTCTCTGGAACGGCGCCTGCATGGTGCACGAGATCTTCTCCCTGGAAAAGATCACCCGCCTGAAGGTGCGGCATCCCAACGCCAAGCTCATTTCCCACCCCGAGTGCGAAGAGCCGGTGCTCCGGATCTCCGACTTCGTGGGTTCCACCACCCAGCTCCTCGCCTATACGAAGAATACGCCCCATACCGAGTTCATCGTGGCCACGGAGGCTGGCATCCTACACCAGATGCAGAAGCAATCGCCGGAGAAGGCCTTTATCCCCGCACCACCGGACAATAGCTGTGCATGTAATGATTGTCCCCACATGAAGCGCAATACGCTCGAGAAGGTGTATCTGTGCATGCAATACGAGCAACCGGAGATCCTGATGGATGAGGAATTGCGCGTCCAGGCTAAAAAATCCCTCGACCGCATGCTGGAGATCAGTGCCCAGCTCGGCCTTTAAATAAGGAAAATCGATTATTTGAGGATCCCTGCTACGGCAGGGATCTTTTATTTTAGGGTTCCCCTTATGGGGTAAAAAAACTTTTTGTGGATAAGCTGTGAATTGGATTTTAACCTTATCTTATGGATTCAAATTTCACACACATGAAAAAACTCTTGATCCCTTTCTGCAGCATCGTGATGCTAACCACGGCCTGCAAACGTACCGACGTGCCCGCGTCCCAGGAAACCAATTCGGATGTGACGACAACAACTGCCGGCCGCCAGTGTGCTGCCGATGAAGTATTGCAGCGCCAGATCGCCGAGAACCCCGACCGCTCGCGCGTACTTGAAGAACTGGAGCGCCGCGCCAACAGCGGTATGCGTCCTGCCCGTGCTGCCCAGCGTTTGTACATCCCCGTAGTTGTGCATGTTGTGCTGCCCAATGCCGGCCAGGTAACGACCGCGCAGATCAATTCGCAAATTGATGTGCTGACCAAAGACTATACGAAAACCAACTCCGAACTGTCCAACACCGGCGTCTATCTTGCCGGTTATCCATTTAACAATGTGGCCAACCCGGATATCCAGTTCTATGTATCCCAGGTGATCTACAAGAACAGTTCCGTCGCCACTTTCGGTACGAACGATGCGGTGAAGAAGTCGAGCCAGGGCGGTTCCGATGCAGTGAACCCCACCACCATGCTCAACCTCTGGGTTTGCGACCTGAGCTCCGGCCTCCTGGGTTATGTCCAGTTCCCTGGCGGCGCTGCTGCCACCGATGGCGTGGTGATCGACTACCAGGCTTTCGGTACTTCGGCTTCTTACCCGATGTATTCCGTATTCAACCTTGGCCGCACCGCCACGCACGAAGTGGGCCACTGGCTGAACCTCCGCCACATCTGGGGTGACCGCCGTTGCGGTGATGACCTCGTAGGTGATACCCCGACACATGATGATTCCAATGGTGGCTGTCCCGGCACCAACCACACCAGCCGTTGCGCAGGCAAGCCGCTGGAGCAGTGGATGAACTATATGGATTATACCGATGACCGTTGCATGTACATGTTCTCTTCGGGTCAGAAGTCCCGGATGGACCTGGCTATCGATGGTCCCCGCGCTGGTTACATGCGTACCAGCATCCAGTAAACAGAACAAATTGCTTAGAAACACGATCCCGGCCTTCTGGTCGGGATTTTTTTTGTTCCGGTGATATTAATTTTAGCACATGTCATCCGGCTATTCGGGAACGCCACTGGAAAAAAAGCTGGGCTTGCAGCCCGGCATGCGGATCTGCCTCCTGCATGAGCCGCGGTATTACCGGGCCCTTTTCTCCCAATGGCCTTCGGATATGAGTACAGTGCCCGAACCCGATGATGTGGACCTGGTGCACTACTTCGCTTCCGGCTACGAGCCATTCGCTGCCGACCTCCCCATCCTGAAAAATGGCATCCGGAAAAACGGCATGATCTGGATCTCCTGGCCCAAGAAGTCATCCCGCCAGCCTACGGATCTCACCGAAGACCGCATCCGGGACCTGGCCCTGCAAAGTGGATTAGTGGACGTCAAGGTCTGCTCGGTCGATGAAACCTGGTCGGCACTCAAATTGGTGATCCCCCTGAAGTCGCGGCAGTAATTGACTATCTCTCGGCTACATCCGATCTGCTCCAGATAGAAACACCTTCGAAGGTCTCTGACCGTCGAATTACCTTTGCAGCGATGTTCAAAACTTCCAGCTACGACAATACCGGCCGCGGACTGGCCTGGCTGCTCGGCGCCCTGGTCCTCCTGGTTTATAT
>CBHWDR010000190.1:0-6398 GCA_966112575.1 uncultured Chitinophagales bacterium | reverse complement strand
CCGCCGTGCCGGGCTTATCGCCGAACTTGACCAGTCGCTATTTTATGCGCAGCTGCTTCCTGAGCTTCAGCTTCCTGTTTTTACTTTGTGCGGGTGCCCAGAGCCTGCTCACCGGCCGTGTGCTGAACCGGCTCGACGGCAAGCCCCTCGCCGGCGTGTCGGTCTATATCAACAATTCGGGCGTGGGTACCCAAACCGACTCCCTGGGCCGCTTCCGGTTGTATACGATCATGAACAACTAAGACCTGGTGGTCTCATTCGTGGGCTTCGAACGACAAAGCTTACGGGTCGACCGGGTTTCTGCTTCGGAATTGAACATTGTTCTGAATCCGCGCATGGACCGGATGGACGAGGTACAGGTCCGCTACCGCTCGAAGGAGACCTGGAAGAAATGGGGTGAGCTTTTTCGCGACTTGCTCATAGGCAGGAGCCGGTTCGCCGGGCAATGCACCATCCTCAACCCCGAGGATATCTGGTTCCGGTTCAACAAGCAGACAAAAACCTTCTACGCCCATGCGCGGGCGCCGATCCAGGTACGCAACGACGCACTCGGCTATCTCCTGCAGTTCGATGTCGATTCTTTTTCCTATTCCTTCCAGACGAACCTGATCTGTCGCATGGGCAGCTTTTATTTTACGCCGCTGTCGCCCGCCGACTCGGTGCAGGAACGTGAATGGGCCGTCAACCGATCCTGGGCCTACCGGGGATCGAAGATGCATTTCTTCCGCTCGGTCTATTCCGGGAAAGCAGAAGGAGAGGGCTATCGCGTTTATCTGTTCCGCTCGCGGAAAAACCTCGAGAAATGGCGGGTGCGCGGACTGGTCAACGCCATGGAAGCAAACCTTTATGAAAAGGATAAAATGCAGGGAGCTGTGCCAGCCAGCCTGTTGAGCAACAACCGGGATTCGATCCGGTATTACGAGGACATCCTGAAAACGCCAGACCAGATTTTTTATGATTCGGTACCTTTGCATATCGGGGAACGGGTGTGGACACGCGACAGCCTGGTAGGACTTCGCTTTGCTGCAGATACTTTCCTTATCCTTTACCGGGATCCGATCGAAACGGTCTACCGCGAAGGCAAGGCCGGCAATGCCCGCAGGTACAAGGGCCTCTCGAAGCAGCTGCGCGAGCAGTACAGCTTCTTCACCGGGCAGGTGCCTCTCGACCGGCAGTACACGGTCCTGGCCCTGGCCCAGGGCGAGAGCCTCCTGCTGGCGAAAAACGGCTACACGTACGGCGCCCTGCTCTTCGACGACGGCTATATGGCCTGGAAAAGGATCGCGCACCTCCTGCCCTGGGATTATGACCCCGAAGCCGTAGAAGCCGTTCGATAATATCCGGAAAATTTTAATTTGGTGCTGCAGCCACCATGCCGCCACTCCAACTACTACAGCTGAACAGCACCGGCCTGCTCGTCAAAACCTGGCAGTATTTCCTGATCGGGAAGAAGCTCTATGCCGGTAAGGCCGACGGGCGATTCGGTGCGAAGACCAGGGCTGCTACCATTGCCTTTCAGAAAGCGAACGGCCTGGCGCCGGATGGGATCGTGGGCAACAAGACCTATGGCACGGCCCTGCTCCAGGGCCTCGACCTTGTCCAGGACAAGCGCACCGATCACTCCGGATCTTCCTGGCCGCCACCGCCGGCATTCCGGCCCCTGGTGACCCAGGCCGACCGGGCAGCGGTCTTCGGTTCCTTCAAATACCGGCACGATCCTGCGCCGGGCGCGCCCGAACGCATTCGCGTACTGGATGACTGGGCAAAGGAAAACATTGTGCGCGTGCCCATCCCGCAGCTGAAGGCGATCGCAGGCATCGGGCAGGTGGCCTTCCACCGCAAGGCGGCAGAACAACTGGTCGCTTTATGGAATGCCTGGGAGCAGGCGGGTTTGTTGCACCTGGTGCTGACCTTCGACGGCTCCTATGCTCCGCGATACGTTCGGGGCAGCCGTACGATACTGAGCAATCATGCTTTCGGATCGGCCTTCGATATCAACGCTGCGTGGAATGAACTGGGCCAGCTGCCGGCGCTGGCAGGAGCGAAGGGAAGTGTGCGGGAACTGGTGCCGATCGCCCATGCGCGTGGTTTCTTCTGGGGCGGGCATTTCCGGCGCCGGGACGGGATGCATTTTGAACTGGCTCGTCTGTTGACTTAAGGGCAAAAAAAAGACCGGCATGCCGGTCCTTCAGGATTGTCTTAGTTCTTTTTGAACCGGTAGGCGTTGACCGCACCGTTTCCAACTTTATACGATCCGCGGTGCTCGGTGCGTGTGGGCGCCTGCTGCACGGTGATCGTCAGGTCGTGAAATACGGTCTGGTTCAGCGCCGTGATGGCTTTCTCAGCATCGCTGTCTTCTTCCATGTCCACATAGCCGAATCCGCGGGAAGCGCCGGTGAACACATCTTTTGCGATCTCGGCCGACCGCACGGTACCAAAAGGAGCAAAAAGTCCCGATAAGGTATCGTTCGTCACTTCGCTATCGAGATTGGCAATATAAATATTCATATTCATAACTTTAATTGGCCGGAGGCCAGTGAAGAAAGGGCCTCCCCGGTGGAAGGTCCTTTCTGATTCATTTACCAGCGGTTCTTGTTGAATCCCCCGTTATTGCTGCGGGCAGGGCGGTCTTCCTTAGGTCGCGCTTCCGTGACCTTTACATTGCGGCCGTCCAGCTCCTTGTTGTCCAGCTCGGAAATCGCCTGCTTTGCTGCAGTGTCATCGCTCATTTCCACGAACCCGAATCCGCGTGACTGTCCGGTGAATTTGTCCATGATCACTTTGGCTGAGGTTACTTCTCCGTAGGGAGCGAAAATTCCGTTCAAGTCTTCATCGCGCACGTTGAAGCTTAAGTTGGACACGTAAATGTTCATACTTCTGATTTAATAATTGATAAGGTCTGAGGAAGGCAAGGAGTAAAAAACGAATCAAGATGCAGAAGCAGGATAATTGCTGATTACTGAATGCGAGGCTCAAATAACCCGATGAAGGTAGTCTTTATCTGTCCGCTGCTCGCCAAAAGCATGGTAAATCGGTTTTTTCTTTTTCTTTTCCCCGGTAACCGATTGATTACCGGTGCTTAATGTGTGTTGCCGACCTGCATGCGCGCGCCCGTTCCCGGGCATCGTTCCCGATTCGCTACCTTTGTACGGTCCCGCCGGACCCCGGCCTTCCCGCCGCCTCCATCCTCCGGCCTTCCTTCATTCCTTAATCAGCGATTATGAACAACGAGCAGATCCAGAAATTCCTGGAACAGAAAACGAAAACGACCAATGCCTATGTGAAGATCGATTTTAAAACGCGGGACTCCATCTACGGCCTGTTCATCACCAATACCCAGGACTTCCAGGACCTCCGGGCGAAGAATTTCTGGCGCATCGTTACCCGCAAGCATTTCGACAATTACAGCAAGAACAAGAGCATTGAATACGCCCGGATCTTCAACGGCTCCGAGTTTACGCGGTTGTCGCTCCTGACGGAAGAATTCTGATCCGCTACCAGCAAAATACCGTTCACCGGGTATAAGGGAACATGCTTATTCAAATAGTTTGCACCCTTAACCCCCGTCATGAACAAGATCTTTACGCTGTTTGCATTCACGTTTTTCCTGCAGGCGCCTGCACAATCCTTTCAATGGGCTTTTTCACCGGTCAACACCGTCACCTCCACCACACCGGGTACCGGCATCATGGGCAAGGCTGTGGTAGCCGACCTGGCCGGCAATTCCTACCACACCGGCACGTTCAACGGAACGGCGGTCTTCGGCAGCACCACGCTTGCGGCGCCGAACTTCGGCAACTTCTCCTCCACCAAGGTCTTCCTCACGAAGCTCGATAAGGCCGGCAATACCCTCTGGGCCATACAGGAAGCTACGTCTTCCGGCGTGGTTCGCTGCATTGCGCTGGACCGTTCGGGTAATGTCTACATTGCCGGTAACACGAGCAGTGGGGGAATTGGTTTCGGTACCCAGTCAATCGCGCCCGTTGCGCCCAACACCCGCCTCGCCTATGTGGCCCGTTTCGATGGCGGTACCGGGGCCTGCACCGCGATCTTCAAGATCGTCGAAAGCCAGTACGAGCTCACCGAGGAGATCCAGGGCATCAACTTCGACCGCAACAACAATTTCTTCCTCCTCGACCGGGATGCCCGGAGTAATTACTGGCAGACCATCAACCGCAAATACGATCCCTCCGGCAACCTGATCTGGAGCAAAACGATCACGGGTGTTTATGTGGCCGGCCCGGATTACAATTACCTCCAGTTCGTGGATACGGCCGGGGCTACGTACAATGCACTTTACGCCACGCGTTTCAATTCCACGCCCAACACCACCATCGAGGGCTTCACCTATCCCAACGCCGCTTCCACGATATCGAATGGCCTGATCTGCAAATACAATGGCGACGGCACACTTGCCTGGCATAAATACCTGCCCAACTTCGTGATCTATAATTTCACCTGCGACCGGCAGGGAAATACCTACAGCTGGTGCTATAACTACAGTTCGTCGGCCGCTACCATCGACGGGATCAGCTTCCCGGGTTTCGGCAATCAGGTGGTCAAGATCGATAAGAACGGCGTTTGCCAGTGGATCCGTCCGCAACTCTATGGGCAGCGGGCACGCAACGTAACCGTCGATCATCTTGGAAACATCGTTGTTTGCGGTGAGTTTCAAAGCAGCATTAACGTGGGTGCCTCCACCTTTACCACCACCGGCAATCCCGACTGGGATCCTTTTTTCGCCCGCTTCGATGCCGACCTTAATATGGTGGCCAGCGCAAAGGGAACCGGCATCGGCGCCGATCGCGAACCCAACATGGCCGTCGACGGTGCGGGCAACCTGTTGTTCAATGGCTACATGTCGCATACCGCCAGTTACAGCACTACTTATGGCGCCGACGCTGCCAACTACACAGGCAGGCATGTGCTCTATTTCGGTTCCTATGCCGACGAGAACGGCGCATTCTTTGGCAAATGGGCTTCGGGCATCCCCGATGCTCCCGGTGGCCTTACGGTGAGCGGCCGAGTGATGCAGAATGGCACCCTCAACTGGACCGACAACAGCAACAACGAAACCGGCTTCCGGATCTATAAGGGCGCATCGGAGTCGGCGCTGACACTGCTGGTAAGCCTGCCTGCGGGTACCACCAACTACGTGGATCCGAATCTTTCGGGCGCGACCTGGTACAAGGTCGTTGCCTATAACGCGGCGGGCGAAAGCGATGGGCCGGTCTTTCGTTTCAGCAGTATCCTTCCTGTTGTGCTGACCCGTTTCTGGGCCGATGTGCGGGCGAACTCGGTGCAGCTCAACTGGCAGACAGACGCAGAGGCCAATAGCCTGCGCTTCGTGGTCGAACGATCGGCGGATGGAAGGCAGTACGCGGCGATCGGTGAACTGGCGGCAGCCGGCAACAGCAACTCCAGCCGCACCTACGGATATGTAGATGTGCAGCCGCTTCCCGGTATCTCGTTCTACCGCCTCCGGCAGGAAGACGCCGACAGCCGCCGGCAGTACAGCTCCGTGATCGGCATCAATCGGCATGGCAAAGCGATCCAGGTTTTTGTTTCGCGTCGCCTGCTCTTCCTCTCGCTGCCGGCAACCTCCGGTCCCGCCCAGTTGCGCGTTACCAACCTGGCCGGACAGGTACTCATTAGCCGTCCGCTGGCTGCCGGGTCACATAAGATCGATCTTCCCGAAACAGCTGGCCCGGTGCTGGTCACTGTCGTTTCCGAAGGACAGGTTCTGTATGCGCAGCAATGGCTGGCCCGCTGACCTGTTTGGATAACCAAAGTTGTTTATATAAAAATCCCTCCGTCTACTGACGGAGGGATTTTCTGTTGATGGGATCTAAAGCGATCAGCGGCGGATGATTAGCTTGTGCAGCTCATCGCCGATGCGGATCACATAGGTGCCCGGGGCGAAACGGCTTACATCGATGTCCACCGTGCCCGTGATCACATGCTGCGCGTTGTACACGCGGTTGCCGGCCATGTCGATCAGCTGCACCTGCAGCGGCCCGGTAATGGCCTGGTGCGCGCGGATGCTGATGCGGCTGTCAGCAGGGTTGGGGGATACGGTGAAGCGGCCTTCTTTCTTGAAGTTCACACTCACGATCGGTGAGTATCGGAAGGAGCCATCGGCATCCACCATCTTCAGCCGGTAGTAGGTATAACCAGCCGAAAGTCCTGCATCGGTATGGCGATAGGTGGCGCCGCTGCCACGCGCTGTGATCGTAGCGATCCGCAGGTAGTTGGTGCCATCCACCGAACGCTCCAGCTCGTAATGGGAGGTGTTCAATTCCTGGGCGCTCGTCCAGGTAAGACCGGCAGCCGAACCTTGGAGGGCTGCCCGGAATTCCGCCAGGGTCACAGGCAGGGGAGCGCCGGCCGGTCGGGTA
>CBHWDR010000189.1:0-6411 GCA_966112575.1 uncultured Chitinophagales bacterium | reverse complement strand
GTTTCCAACGTTCCAACATAGCAATCCCGACCATGAGGTCGGGATTTTTTTATTTTCTATTGTTTGATCTGATCAGTGGTCCTTGCCCCTGCCGGTTTTCTCCTGCAGCTCCTCGATCTTCTTAGACGCATCGGCCTTGCTCAGGTTCTCATCCAGCTCTTCGCCTGCCTCATCGGAAAGCGTTTTCAGGTAGGAACGCTGCGCGCCGGTCATCTGCTCATCGCCGGTCGTCCACTCTTCAGGGTTCTTGATCGTATTGTCTCCGGTATTTTCGCGATTGTTCTGTTTCATAGCTTTTCGTTTCCGGATATACTCCAAAGACCAAACCAATTTTACTAAAAATATTAGCTAATCCAGGGTTTGCTTAGCGCTGCTCCTGATCGGGCATATTGCCGGTATTGCGGATGATGGTATTCATCGTTTCCGTTGTGCCGGCATCTGGCGCCACCACGCGGATGCGGTTCTCCACATTGCGCACACCGGGGATCGATTCGGCCAGGTCTTCGGCACGGCGCTTGGCCTCCTTGCTGGTTACCGAACCCGTGAGCACCACTTCATTTTCATCCACATTCACTTCGATCTCCGACGCGTCGAGCCGGTCGTCGATGTACAGGCGGTCGCACACGTCTTCATAGATCCGCTCCTTCGAACGCTGATAGTTCTTCGGACCGCGTCCCGCATAGGCCCCGCGGCTTTCGTTGTGCGATTCATGTCGAAAATCACTGCGGCCGGTTTCGCGGGTGCGGTGGCCATCATGATCGCCGAGCCAGGATGCACCCTTGTGCTCATTGCGGTCGCGGTTGCGGTACCGGTCAGAGCTGTTCTGCTGGTCGCGGTAGAGGTTGTTTCCCGAACCGTACTGGTCGCCGCGGCTCTGGTGTTCGTCGCGGTAACGCGGGTCCCAGTTGCTTTGCTCATAACGGCTGCGCTGCTGCTTCTGCCAGTCCTGCTCCTGGTGGTGTCCATGCGAATAATGGTCCTGGTCGTTGTGATCCGGCACATAATTGACCCGCTGGTTGCGTTGCTGCTGCTGGCCCTGGTTCCAGGATTGCTGTTGCTGATGATTGCCGCTGCGCTGCTCGTTCCACTGCCCCACGTTTCGGCTCTGGCCACCCTGGTAGCCCATATACTCACTTCCGGAAGAAAGATCGTCGCGGTTGGAATCATCACGCTGATTGCGATGGCCCTGCTGGCCATACTGATCACCCTGCTGTCCGGATGAACGCCATTGCTCATCGCGGTTCCGATTATTGTCTGCCATAGCTTTAAATTTTAGGAAAAACCCGTTGAAAAAACTATGCCTTTTTACCGGGCAGGTTCGCACCTGCGAAATCCTCGTCATCCCGCATCCGCGCTCGATTAACACAATCTTAGAAAAGCCGGGTTAAGCGAAAGCGACGCCTGGCCTTCCTATCAGGGAACGACCACAAACCGACGTTCGCCAACTTATGAAAAGACAATCTTTACTCATCGCCGCTCTTTTTGCTTCTTCACTTGCATTTGCCCAGGGCAAGCCTTCAGTAGGTATCCGCGCCGGTGTTACCCAATCCGGTTTGAAAGGTGATGCTGTTGAAAGCCTGACCAGTCTCCTCGATTATACCAATGGTGCTATTGAAACCCGCTCCCGTACCGGCGCCTTCGCCGGCGTGAACGTATCGCTTCCCGTGAGCAGTGCGGTCAGCATCGAGCCCGGTCTCTATTATGCGCAGAAAGGTTATGAGATGCAGGGTGGCCTCACCATCAAGGGCGCCGAATTCCTGGGCGCCAACGCCAGGGCCCGGCTGACCTCTCACTATATTGATCTGCCCGTGCTGGTAAAAGTGAACATGAACGGCCTGCAGGTGTTTGCCGGTCCCCAGGTTTCCTACCTCGCGAAGGCCGACCTCCGCACCACCGCCGGTGTGCTTGGCTTCAACCTCCTCAACGAGAAGATGGATGCCACCGACCAGTTCAACCGGATCGATGCCGGCCTGGTAGGCGGTCTCGGTTACCGGTTCTCCAATGGCCTGAACCTCTCCGCTTCTTACGAGCACGGCCTCACCAAGATCGACCAGAACCGCAACCTCGATGCCTACAACCGCGGCTTCAAAGTCGGATTGGGATTTAATTTTTAAGCGAGCCTAAAAAGACAAGACACCACCATCCAAATAAGCGACGGCCCCATTGGGGCCGTTTTTGTTTGAATAAAGAGTAAAGAATATAGAACAAGGAATTTCGAGGGGAGAAACGCTAACCTAATCGTGGCTCAAGCCATTAAGCAGGCATGCAACCGTTTAAGGCTGACCGTTCTAAAACACAGACCTCCGTGCTTCTTTGTGACCTTCGTGTCTCCGTGGTTCAAAAACGGCTAGAGCTAAGCCGCAAAAGCCCCTCTCCTTTGGAGAGGGGATGGGGGTGAGGTTTGGTCAGAAACTTGCATAGCTTCCTCAAAAAAAACCATGGGCCTGCTCCTTCGTCTACTCATCACCGCCATAGCCGCTTACTTTGCCGCGAAGTTCATTCCGGGCATCACCATCTCCGACATGAAGACCGCCATCATCGTGGCGCTGGTGCTTGCGATCCTCAACACGTTTCTCAAGCCCATCCTCGTGGCCCTCACGATACCGATCACCATCATCACCCTGGGCCTCTTCTTGCTCGTGATCAATATCATCATCATCTACCTCGCCGCCTACCTGATCCCTGGCTTCGAGGTCAACGGCATCCTGGCGGCCCTCATCTTCAGCCTGGTGCTGGCTGTGATCGGCATGATCGCCAACGCCATCACCTGATCGGCAGGCAGGGTCCTAATGAAGGCAATAGGGGAAAAACCACCGGTTATAGAACCAGCTGGCTGAATACGAAGTCCTTTTTCTAACTTTAAAAGGAACCCATCACCCCAAAACTGCTTTCATGAAACGATTCCTGCTCCTGCTCTCGGGCATGGCCGCTTTCTCCGCGTTCGCCCAGATCGATGCCCGCCTCTTTCGTTATCCCGACGTCTCGCAAAGCCAGATCGCCTTTGTGTACGGAGGAGATATCTGGATCGCGCCCAAGTCGGGCGGCACCGCCTTCCGGTTGACCTCCTCCACCGGTGAAGAGGCCTTTCCCCGCTTTTCGCCCGACGGCAAGACCCTGGCCTTCTCTGCCACCTACGACGGCAATATGGATGTGTACACGATGCCGGTTACGGGCGGCGTACCCACCCGGCTCACCTGGCATGCCGGCGGCGACCGCGTGGTCGACTGGCACCCCGACGGGAAACGCATCCTCTTCGCCTCGGGAAGGCAGAGCGGTACCGGCGCCACCAGCCAGCTCTACCTCGTATCCCAGAAAGGAGGACTGCCCGAAAAGCTGCCTGTTCCCTATGGTGAGCTGGGCTCCTACTCGCCCGATGGCAACAGCCTGGCCTACGTTACCAAGGTCACCGAGCAGTATCCCTTCAAACGCATTCGCTCTGGCCTCGCCTCCGACGTGTATGTCTTCGACTTGAAAAAAGAAACGGCCGAGAACATCACGAAGTCCGACGCGGCCGATGGCAAACCCGTATGGATCGGCAACCGGATCTACTATGTTTCCGATGGCGGCCCCGAACGCCGAAGAAACCTCTGGGTTTATGACCCGGCCACGAAGAAGAAAGAAGCGCTGACCAATTTCACCGATATCGATATCAACCACATGTCGGCCGGCCCCGAGGAGCTGGTTTTCGAAGCGGGCGGCCGCCTGTACCTGTTCAATACCGGCAGCCGCAAATATGCCGAGGTAAAGATCAACGTTATCGCCGACCAGGCCACGCTGATGCCCCGCACCGTGAACGTAGGCGGCAACATCACCGCGATGGAGCTTTCCCCGGATGCTAAGCGCACCATTTTCGAAACCCGCGGCGAGCTGTTCTCCATCCCTGCAGAGAATGGCGTCATCATCAATCTCACCAATACCTCCGGCGCCTGGGAACGCAATCCCAACTGGTCGCCCAATGGCCGCTACCTAGCTTACTGGAGCGATGAAAGCGGCGAATGGGAGATCTACCTTCGCGACATGGCGGCCAACTCAGCCCGCAAGCTCACCGACTTCCGTCGCGGCATGGGCTGGAGCCTCTTCTGGTCGTCCGATTCCAAACGAATCGCCTTCATCAACGACCTGCAGGAATTGCGCGTCCTCAACGTGGCCAATGGCAGTTCAGAGGTGATCGACAAAACCGAGACCCAGCAGTACAATGCCCTCCAGGGCTTCCGGGTCAGCTGGTCGCCCGACAGTAAATGGCTTGCCTATACCAAGTCGGTGGCCAATAACAACAACGCCATCTTCCTCTACAGCTTTGATAAGAACAAGGTCCACCAGGTGACTTCGGGCTACTACAGCGACAACAGCCCGGTCTTCGATCCTTCGGGCAAGTATCTCTATTTCATCACCGACCGGAGCTTCAACCCCACCTACAGCAACCTCGACAATACCTGGATCTATGGCAATACCGGCCAGCTGGCCGTTGCCACGCTGAGCGCGGGCACACCTTCGATCGTGTATCCGAAGAACGACGAAGCCAAGGTCGATACGTCTTCGGCGCCGAAGGCGGAAGGCCCTAAAAAGCTGGCTGCCCCGGCAACGGCTTCTGCAACTACCGTGGAGCCGGAAGGAATCGAGCGCCGCATCGAGATCCTGCCCGTGCCCGCCGGCAATATCGGCGCCCTGGTAGCCTTAGACGGAAAGCTGCTCTACGTGCGCTTCCCCGCTTCCGGCTCGGCGCCCGGCGCACAGTCGGCCCTGTTTGTTTACGACCAGGAAGGCCGCAATGAAAAGCAGGTCATCGGCAGCCTGATGGAATACGCGGTTTCGGCCGACCGGCAGAACCTTCTCGTGCGCACCCCCCAGGGCTTCGGGCTGGTGAAGCCGATGCCCGGCCAGCAGGTGGACAAGCCCCTGCGCGTTTCGGAAATGGAAATGGTGCTCCATCCGCGCGAGGAGTGGAAACAGATGTTCAACGACACCTGGCGCCGCTACCGCGACTTCTTCTATGATCCCGGCATGCACCAGGTCAACTGGGGCGCCATGCGCACCGAATACGCCAAGCTCCTCGAAGACGCCATCACGCGCTGGGATGTGAACAACATCATGCAGGAGATGATCTCCGAGCTCTCTGCCGGCCACACCTATGTTTCCGGTGGCGATATCGAAAGGGGAAGAAACCGGGTTCCGGGGCTGCTGGGAATCGACTGGGCCCTGAACGGCGGTGCCTACCAGGTAAAGCGCATCGTGCGTCCAGCCGCCTGGGACAATGAAGCGCGCTCCCCGCTGGAAGCGCCGGGCGTTAATGTAAAAGAAGGTGAATATATTATTTCGGTCAACGGACGCCCGCTCGACCCGGCGCTCGATCCCTATGCCATGTTTGAAGGACTGGCGGGCAAGGCAGTGGCCCTGCGGGTCAATTCGAAGCCTACGGCGGAAGGTGCACGCGAGGTGATCGTGAAAACCCTCATGCCCCAGCAGGAGGCCCGCCTGCGCCACCTCGAGTGGATCGAAAGCAACCGTAAAAAAGTGGAAGAGCTCTCCGGCGGAACGATCGGCTACATGTACATGCCCAACACGGGCGCCGATGGGCAGACGGAGCTGATGCGACAATTCTATGCGCAGGTAGACAAGCAGGGATTCGTGATCGACGAGCGCTTCAATGCGGGCGGACAGCTGGGCGACCGCTTCGTGGAAATGCTCAACCGTCCGGTTGTGTACAACATCGCCTGGCGCAATGCCGGCATCACGCGCTGGCCGCAGAAGGGCAATGATGCGCCGAAAGTCATGCTGATCAATGGCTGGGCCGGTTCGGGCGGCGACGCCTTTCCCTGGGCCTTCAAGCAGCTCAATCTGGGCACCATCATCGGCGAGCGTACGCTGGGTATCCTCGTGGGCCCTGCTACCGGGCATGACCTGGTGGATGGCGGGGGCATCACCGTGCCCGATGCGCGCCTCTTCGGCGCCGACGGAAAATGGTTCGCCGAAGGCTATGGCGTGAAGCCTGATCTCGAAGTGTGGGACGACCCGGCGCAGCTGGCCAAGGGTGTGGATCCCCAGCTGGTGAAAGCCGTGCAGGAAGCGATGCGCCTGGCGAAGGAGAAACCCCGCGTGCTCTATCCCCGTCCGAAGTTCGAGGACCGCAGCGCCAAAGGGCTGAAGGAGTACTAACGGTTGACGGTTGACCGTTAACTGTTAACCGCTACCGTGGCACAGCTATTGAATAGATACACGAAACGAGACTTATGAACAAAATACTCATTGGCGCCCTCGTGGCCGCAGCAGTTGCCGGGGTAGTGTACTACCTCTATGACCAGGAAGGATTCAACGAAACCGTTTCCGACCTCAAAGACAAAGCCACCGATACCTTCAGCAAGGTGAAAGATGGCCTGGGCAAAGGCGAGAAGTGGGCCAGCGAACAAGCCTGAT
>CBHWDR010000188.1:0-6417 GCA_966112575.1 uncultured Chitinophagales bacterium | reverse complement strand
AAAGCTGCAGGGGCTTGCCGCCTTCTTCCTGCGTGAAGGCCGGCCGGGAGGTCCACTGGGGATCGGTGGCGGGCTTCAGGTCTTTCTGCTCGTCAAGCTCCATGAAATAACGGCCCAGCGACTGGAAGCCCGGCGTGGGCGATTCGGTAACGGGCGGCACCTCCCACTGGCGTGTCGACTCGATCCGGTGGGCCTGGTTGGCCTCCGTGAAGGTCTGGTAGATCGAGGAGGAACGCAGGGCGCTCTGCCGGTCTTCCGTGAACGGCTTCTGAATGGAATCCAGCTGCTGGATCGAAGAGTCGAGGTCGAAGTCGAGTGTAGGGGTGATGGAGAACTGCGCGAGGGCATGTTTCACCGCGGCCTGCACGAAGGCATAAACGATCTTCTCATCCTCGAACTTGATCTCCTGCTTCGTCGGGTGCACATTCACATCCACCTGCGTTGGATCCAGGTCGATGAAAAGCACATACATCGGGAAGGAGTCGGCCGGGATGAGGTCCTGGTAAGCCTGCTGCAGCGCGTGGTTGAGATAGGGCGAGCGGATATAGCGGTTGTTGACAAAGAAGTATTGATCGCCCCGGGTTTTCTTGGCCGTTTCCGGCTTGCCCACGAAGCCATGGATGTTGAGGTAATCCGTATCCTCTTTCACCGCCACCACGCGGGCATTGTAGTTGTTGCCCAGCAGCTGCACGATGCGCTGCTTCAGCGACCCCGCTTCAAGCTGGAAGAGCTGTTGCCCGTTGCTGGTGAGGGAGAACTGGATCTGCGGAAAGGCCAGGGCCACGCGCATGAACTCGTCCACGATGTGGCGCATCTCGGCCGCATTGCTCTTGAGAAAATTGCGGCGGGCCGGCACGTTGAAGAAGAGGTTCTTCATCGCGATACTCGTGCCTCTCGGCGCGGCGATCGGCTCCTGCTTCACCACGGCCGAATTCTCCATCTCGAGGCAGGTGCCCACCTCGTCGCTTTCACGGCGCGTGCGCAGCTCCACCTGGGCCACCGCCGCGATCGATGCGAGCGCTTCGCCCCGGAAGCCCATGGTGCGGATATGAAAGAGATCATCGATGTTGCGGATCTTGGAGGTAGCATGCCGCTCGAAGCACATGCGGGCGTCGGTCTCATTCATCCCCGAGCCATTGTCGATCACCTGGATGAGGGCCTTGCCGGCATCGTTCACCAGGAGGCGGATCTCCGTAGCGCCTGCATCAACGGCATTCTCGAGCAATTCCTTCACCGCGCTCGCGGGTCTTTGGATCACTTCGCCGGCGGCGATCTGGTTGGCAATGTTGTCGGGGAGGAGTTGAATTCGGTCAGCCACAGGTCATTCAGGTTAAGCTGTCAAAAATAAGTAAATCAAGAGGGATTCCGATCCTTGAAGGTCTCCGCGACCTCCAAGGAATAAGGGAATCCCCCGAAAATCGGAAAATCCTTGCCCGGCGGGCTTTTCCGGCAACCAGGGAAATGTAGATTCGCCCGATCCAATATCCTACCCCATGAAAAAGCTCGCTCTTTTCCTGGTGCTCGCCTGTGGGCTCACCAGCTGCAAGAAAGTCCTGGAATCCATCCTCGACAACAAGGCCGCAACCGATGCTTCCGGCTTTACGCGCTACACCATCCCCGCCGGCAGCCATTACTGCGACGGCAACACCTACAAGGCCGTCGAAACGGCATCCCAATCCTTTACCGTCCGCTTCGACTCTTCGGCCATCTACCAGAGCGCCAACCCGGTGAACCAGTATGATATCAATAAGCTCTGGGGCTTCTCCGACAACAATGGCGACCACCATGCTTTTTCCGCCCGCTTTGGCTGGCGCTGGAGCGAAGGCGCCCTTCGGCTCTTCGGCTACGTGTACAATAATGGGCAGATGCAGGAACAGGAGCTGACGGCCGTAGCCATCGGCGCCGAGATCCGCTGCGCCATCCAGGTGGAGGCGAAATCCTATCGCTTCCTGGTCAACGGCCAGTCCTGGACCCTGCCCCGGCAGGCTACGACGCCGGCAGCGAAAGGCTACCAGCTCTATCCCTATTTCGGGGGCGACGAGGCCGCGCCGCATGAAGTGCGGATCTGGATCAAGGCTGACTGAATGAGTCAGGAGGGGGAAGGAGAAAGCGATGAAAGGAGATTGATGCTCTTTTAACCTCTTTTCGCGTTTGTTCTCTGCACACTTTCCTAACTTGTGCGTTCGATTGTCAGATATGAAGAAAGCCCTGTTCCTGAGCCTGAGCCTGGCTCTTGCCGGTTCCGCATTTACCCAGTATCGAAGCACCAAGTCCGCCGACCAATGGGTCGACAGCGTGATGAAAACGCTTTCCAAAGACGATAAGATCGCCCAGCTCATGGTGATCCGTGCCCACTCCAACCTGGGACCCGAGCACGTGCAGCAGGTGTCGGACCTGATCAGGAACTACAACGTGGGCGCCCTCTGCTTTTTCCAGGGTGGCCCCGTTCGGCAGGCCAACCTCACCAATCTTTACCAGTCCATCGCCCGTACGCCCCTGATGGTGACCATCGATGGCGAATGGGGACTGGGCATGCGCCTCGACAGCGTTACGAAATTCCCCTACCAGCTGACGCTCGGCGCGCTCAACAACGAGCCGCTGGTCTACGATATGGGACTGGCCATGGGCCAGCAGATGAAGCGGATCGGCGTGCATGTGAACTATGCGCCGGTGGTGGACGTGAACAACAACCCCAACAACCCGGTGATCGGCTATCGCTCCTTCGGTGAAGACAAATACAAAGTTGCGCAATACGGCGTGGCCCTGATGCGGGGCATGCAGGACGCGGGCATCATGGCCTGCGCCAAGCACTTCCCTGGCCATGGTGATGTGGATGTGGATTCGCATCTCGACCTTCCGCTGATCTCGAAGAGCCGGCCCCAGCTCGACAGCCTGGAACTCTATCCCTTCCGCGAGATCTTCCGCGCCGGCGTGGGCTCGGTGATGATCGCCCACCTCGCGATCCCCGCGATCGACAATACGGCGAACCGGCCCACCTCTCTTTCGAAGAATAACGTGACCGAGCTGCTGCGCGAAGACCTGAAGTTCGCCGGACTCACCTTCACCGATGCGCTCGAGATGAAGGGCGTGACCAAGTTCTATCCCGCAGGCGACGCGGCCGTTCAGGCCATCATTGCCGGCAACGATATGCTTTGCCTTCCCGAAGACGTGCCGGGCGCGATCAAGGCCATCCGGAAGGCGGTGAAGAAAAGGAAGATCAAACAGAAAGAGATCGATGCGCATGTGCGCAAAGTGCTGTATGCGAAATACCAGCTCGGACTGAACCAGGCACAAATTATTGATACCAATAACCTGCTTGCCGACCTCAATGCAAAAACTGATCTGATCCGCAGCCAGGTGGCGCGCAATGTGATCACGGTGTTGAAGAACAACAATGCTTTCCTGCCGATGATGATGCATGGCCGCATGGCCTATGTAGGTATCGGCGCAGCCGAAGGAAATGCCTTCGGAAAAAAGCTGAAGTCGGAACTGAACAGCGATACGTATTACTTCGGCTATAAAGACTCTACGGACAAACTGGAACAGGTGCTGGCCGGTGTGCGCAATGGTAAATACGAGCGCGTGGTCATCGGCATCCATGGTTATTCCACGCGTCCGGCAAACAACTATGGTATCTCGAAGAACGCGCTGCTGCTCTGGGATTCCTTGCAGGCGCCGAATGCATCGACCTTTCTCTTCGGCAATGTCTATGCGACCCAGCTCTTCGCAAAAGCTTCTTCCCTTGTAGCAGCCTACCAGGATGAGGAGCCTTATCAGAACGCGGCTGCCGACTTCCTGCAGGGTAAGGTTGCGGCAAAGGGCAAGCTTCCGGTAACGGTGAGCGGCCTCAGTTATGGAACAGGGCTGGCCATCAACCGCTTCGTGCCTACGGGCGTGTCGCCAGAATGGCTCGTGATCGATTCGATCGTGAACGATGGCATCGCCCGCAAGGCCTTCCCCGGTGCGGAAGTGCTGGCGATCCAGAATGGCGAGATCAAATACCATAAATCTTTTGGCCGATATGAATTCGACCAGAATTCGCAAATGGTCACCCTCGAAAGCATTTACGACCTGGCTTCGGTGACCAAGATCTCGGCGACCACGGTTGCCGTGATGAAGCTGTACGAGCAGGGTAAGCTGAAGCTCGATGCAACCCTGGGCGATTATCTGCCCTTCGTGCGCGGGTCCGACAAAGCCGGCCTGAAGATCTCCGATGTGCTGCTGCACCAGGCAGGTCTGAATCCGTATATCTCCTTTTACCGCGAGACCATCGATACCGCGAGCGGCCTGCCTTCATCGCGCTATTATGCCGATCGTCCGGATACGCTGTTCACCATTCCCGTGGCGCGCAACGTATGGCTGCGCCGCGATTACAACGACACGATGCTGCAGAAGATCGTCAACAGCCGGTTGACCGCGCAGGGCAAATATGTATACAGCGATAATGATTTTATCCTCCTGGGCAAGGTCGTGGAAGCCATTACGGGAAGCCCGCTCGATCAGTATGTGCAGAAGACCTTTTATAGTCCGCTCGGCATGGTGACCACCGGCTTCAAGCCCTGGCAGCGTTTTGGCGTGGAGCGCGTGGTGCCTACCGAAGAAGAGAAATATTTCCGCCGCCAGCTCCTGCGCTCCTATGTGCATGATGAAGGCGCGGCCATGTTCGGCGGTGTTTCGGGTCATGCAGGACTCTTCTCCAATGCCTTCGACCTTTCCCTGCTTTACCAGATGCTGCTCAATGGCGGCGAGCTCAATGGAACGCGTTACCTGAAGCCGGAGACGATCCAGCTCTTCACGGCTTACGGTTCCGACATCAGCCGCCGCGGCCTGGGCTTCGACAAGCCGGAAAAAGACAACGCAAGCCGCAAGGAGCCCTATCCATCTTCCCTGGCTTCTCCCGAAACCTTTGGCCACACGGGTTTCACCGGCACCTGTGTTTGGGTCGACCCGAAAGCCAACCTCGTTTATATCTTCCTTTCCAACCGGGTTTACAATACCCGCAACAATAATTTGCTGGGCAGCCTGGGTATTCGCGGCAAGATCCAGGATGCGATCTACCGCGCCCTTGCAAAAAAGCAAGCGGTAAAGACCGCTTCTCCTGCAAGCAGCAGCAATGAAGTCAAAAGTTTAAAATCAAAAGTCAAGATGAAGTCGCCTTATGGCGACTTTTTTCTTTTGAACCACCAAGACAGGAAGGACAAGAAGAGGCACGATGGTTATTTGTTTGTTGAACCACAGAGACACAGAGACAGGGAGCGGCACGGAGGTTATGAAGGGAGTTGCCAAGGCCAGAAGTTTTCCTCCCGACACGTCGGGACCGCAGGCATCTAAGGATGGAACCAAAGGAACTGCGTGCATCAGTAGGAATATTTTCTGAGTGAAATAATTAAAAGCAGTTTTCCCTGCGGTAGCTAAGTTCTCAAAAGCATAAAGCACAGGCCCCTGCGGGGCAGAAAATCTCTCACGGCAAGCTCTCCCCTTCCTTCTTGAACTAACAGGCATCATCCCCCGGCTTCCCTGTACCAACTCTTAAACTTTTGAACCATTGAACTTTTGAACGCGAAACTCGCGAACCTCGCAAACTTCGCAAACTCGCAAACTCACTTGAGCTCCGCCGGTCGCACCTCCTCCGTGAGGATGGTTTTGAAGACCGTCCACCGTTTCGCCGGGTCCTTGCCGCCGCGCTTTTCGATGTTCTTCTTTACGAGGTCCATTCCGTAGTTATAGTTGATGACATAGCTGCGGTAGGCTTTGATGAAGCGCATGTTCTTCGGTGCGTCGGCTTCGGAGTTGAGGCCGTTGCGTACCAGGTAGGCGATGGCCTGATCTTCGGTGAGCGTGCCATTGATCCATCCGCGCGCTGCCTCATTGCGTGCATAGTTGAGTTGCCGGAAGATCTCGAGCGCTGCGAAATAGGTAGTGACGCCCGCAGTATCGAGGCCGGCCAGGCGGAGGAGTTTCGTAGCCATGCGGATCTTGTCCTTGCCCGGGAAGGCCACATCGATCCCGTAATTGGCGCTGCCTTCGGCGATGAGGGACTGGGGGCTGAACAGCGGGTAGAGGCAGATCTCGGCCCGGCCCTTTCCCCGGTAGAGCTTTTGCTCCAGCAGGGCATTGTACACATGATGGCCTGGATAGCTCTCATGGCTGGCCACATCGATGGCCCGGTCGATGTAGAGCGTGCGGTCGGTGTTGAGCTGGATCACACTCTGGTAATTGCCTTTGTACCAGTTGTAGCCGGTCCAGGGCTTATCGTTCACGAATTCGAGACGGAAGTTTTCGGTCTTCGGCAGGCTGTAATGCTTCAGCGTGCGCGTACGGCTTTCGGCGATCGCAGCACGGAACACCGTATCGCGTTTCTCATCCGGGATGATGAAACGGGCAGCCAGTTGCTGGTAGCGTTCCTGCACCGGCCCG
>CBHWDR010000187.1:0-6428 GCA_966112575.1 uncultured Chitinophagales bacterium | reverse complement strand
CATCCTTCTTCAGGAACTTCTTGGAGAGCTCTGCCTGCCAGTAGAAGCGGTTCGGGCTCGAGGCAAGGCCGAAGGCATCATTGCGTTGCTGCAGGGAGTAGTTGATCTCGGATGTGACCTGCATCTTCCAGGGCAGTTGGGCAAACCCTTCGAGGTAACCGCTGGCTGTCCAGTACCGGTTGTTCGTCTCCGGCCGAAGGGAGGACTCGGAGATATTGTAGCCCAGCGAAGGGGAGAAGGAGAAATGGTAGCGCTCCTCATTACCCAGGCCAAGGGTTGGGCCGCCCGTGATGAACTGATAGTTGGTGGTGTTCTTCAACCGAACCGTGGCGCCGTTGCGCACTTCATCCACAAAATTGTTGGTCTTTCCGCCGCTGCTGTTGAGATTAAAGCCGATGCCCAGTTTCTTCGGTTGCGCCTGCTTGAAGAGGTTGACGTACGAATTCCAGCTGTAGTTGCCATTGACGTTCACCGGTTGCGTAATCTGCTTTCCCCGGTTGACATCAAACGTGGTATAGTTGGTAATCGCATTGACCGGAAGGGTATAGCCGAACGAAGCCATGAAATACCGCTGGCTCAGGGTCTTGAAGGAGTTGTAGCTCAGGCGGAAGTTATGGGTGAAGCCAACTTTCAGGTTGGGGTTGCCCACGAGGATGTTTAAGCGGTTGGCATTATCACGGATCGGCTGCAGTTGCTCGATCGAGGGCTGGCGTGTATTCCCCACGTAATTGAAGTTGATGCCCGTCTGTGGACGGAACTGGTAGCCCGCATTTGCCTGTGGGGTAATATTATTGAAGCGGAAGATATTCGTCTTTGCGCTGTCGATATTGTACAGGCGGAACCGCACCGAGCTCATGCCGAGTCCGGCAGCGCTCCGGAACTTCTTCCCGTTGTAGCGCAGGGTGGCCTTACCGCTGTGCGAGAAAGCACCGAATTCAAAATGGTTGGAAAAGAGCGGGTCCTTCTGGTCGTACTTGTCGCTGATCCCCTTGTTGAAGGTCTCCCGGTTGGAATTCGCCTGGTTTCGGTTATAGCCGTATTCAGCGATGAGGAAGAACTTCTTGCTCAGTGGTTCGCTCCAGGTGGCCCGGCCGCCCCAGGAACGGGAGCGGAGGTTGCGGGTCCGCATCTGGTCGGCGATGTCCACCGAATCCACGACCCCTCCTGCATTGTAGAACTCCGTGTTGGTTGTGGTAATGCCGGAACCATCCTCTTCCAGGTCGCCCAGGCGGAAGGTTGCGAGTAAGGTGCGATTCTTCTTCTTTTTGAAGTTGCGGGTAAAGGTCAGCACCTGCTGGAGGTCGCGTTTTTCGGTTTCATTATCCGTATTCTGCCGGCTGCGGTTCCGGAATTCCTTCGTCGTGCCCAGGTATTCGCTATAGAGCGAGTTGTTGCCCCTGGCAGTTTTGAACGTTCCGTTCCCCTGCCATTTGATCGTCGTTTGCGAGTCGATCTTCCACTGGTAGGTGAGGCTGCCCATATTCCGTTGCAGCAGGTTGTTGGTCTTTCGGTACTGGTTCTGGTAGGTGACGCCGCTGGAGAGCAGGTTTTGCGTGAGTGTGGAAGCGTCGTTGCGCACCCCGAGGCGGTTGTACTGGTACGAACTGTTGATGCTTTGCTTTTCGCGGTTCCACTTATCGATGTAGAGCGCGCCCGCCGTATAGGAGTCCGGCAATCCCTGGAGGCTCCAGTCGTCAAAATCATTATCGTTATCCAAACCCGTCACAAAGCCGCTCAGTTCATCGTAGTAGTAATCTGAAGGGAGGCCCAGTTTGTCCCGGTCTTCCCAACTCAGTCCGCCGGTGCCGATCTTGCTGCGAGTGCCGAACACGGATATTTTGCGCTTGCCGATAAATCGGTTGTACAGCACCTTGGCGTCGATGTATTTATCGAAGTCCGAAGCGGCATAGGCACGTCCGAATCCACCTTTTTTCGCATTCTCCTTGAGCTTGATATTGACTGTCTTGCCTTCATTGCCGGTAGTGGCTCCGGTAAGGGCCTGCTCCTCCGTTTTGGTGTCGAAGACCTGCACTTTGTCCACCGCCTTGGCCGAGATATTCTGGGTGGCCATGGTCGGATCGTTGCCGAAGAATTCCTCCCCGTCCACCAGCACCTTGCCTACCCGTTGGCCCTGGGCAGTGATCTCACCCTTGGAATTGACGGAGAAGCCCGGGAATTTCTTCAGCAGGTCCTCCACGGTGGCACCATCTTTTACCTTGAACGAGTCGGCAATGAATTCCGTGGTATCTCCCTTGATGCGGATCGCGCCGGCGCTGCGGATGATCACCCGGTCGAGTAATTGCGACTTGAGGGTGAGCGGAATCGTGCCCAGGGCCAGGGGCATGCCTTTTTTAGCTTCGAGCTGTTCGTAATAATCCGCGAACTTGGGATAACTTACCTGAAAAAGGTAGCTGCCGGGCGCTATGGAGTCGAACTGGAAGGCGCCCTGCCGGTCGGTGCGGGTGAACCGGTAGAGGCTGGAGTCCTTACTTCTTTGAAGAAGTACAACGGCATTGTGCAGCGGTTTTTTCTCGAGTGTATCGGTGACGCGTCCCTTGAGGGTGGTCTGGGAGAAAGCAGTTAGTCCGGATGCAAGAAGCAACCCGAGCAGCAGGTTTCGCAGGTGCATGCAACAGTTGGTTTGGAAACAAAATAAGATCTTAAAGCTTAGCGCCTTGTTAACTTTACACAAACGGTTCTGTCCACAAAAAAGTATATGAACAATTCAGAATACCCGGCTTCACAGGAACACGAACAGGAATCATCGCCTTCGGGGCAGGAACGGTACGAGAACCGGAATTTTGTGGATACCAGTAAGCCGGTCTGGAACTATTCCATCCTCTATGATGATGATGTGGCTACTTTCCATAACGGCACCAACTATACTTTATACCAGAAGTTCGGTTCCCGGCCCCTGACCGTGCTGGGCACAGCGGGCTATTACTTCTGCGTCTGGGCGCCCAATGCCACGAAAGTGACCGTCATCGGGTCCTTCAACGACTGGGACAAAGAGGGGCATCCCCTGCAGCCGCGTTGGGACAAGAGCGGCATCTGGGAAGGCTTCATCCCGGGCGTGAAAAAAGGCAGCCTGTATAAATACAGCATCACCGGCTACAAAGGCCTGAAAACGGAGAAAGGAGATCCCCTGGCCAATTTCTGGGAGAAGCGACCGAACACCTCGAGCATTACCTGGGAATTCGACTACCAATGGCAGGATGGGGAATGGATGGCCGGCCGCAAAAAAAACAACGCACTCGACGCACCCTGGAGCGTGTATGAAGTGCACCTCGCTTCCTGGCAGCGTCCCGAGCCGGATCATGAGGAAAGCTACAACAGCTATGCGCAGATCGCCGACCGGCTGGTGCCCTATGTGAAAGAAATGGGTTTCACGCATGTGGAGCTGATGCCGGTGATGGAGCATCCCTTCGATGGAAGCTGGGGCTACCAGTGTACGGGCTTCTTCGCGCCTACCTCGCGGTTCGGCGAGCCCGAAGGGCTCATGCACCTCATCGATCGCTTCCACCAGGAAGGCATCGGCGTGCTGCTCGACTGGGTGCCCTCGCATTTTCCCTACGATGCCCACGGGCTTTTTCTTTTCGACGGCACGCACACCTACGAGTATGCCGATATGCGCAAGGGTTTTCATCCCGATTGGAACTCCTACATCTTCAACTATAAGCGGGGTGAAGTGAAGTCTTTCCTCATCTCTTCGGCGCGCTTCTGGTTCGATCTTTTCCATATTGACGGGATCCGGGTGGATGCGGTTTCCTCCATGCTCAAACTGGATTATTCCAGGGATGAAGGTCAATGGGAACCCAACGAATACGGCGGCAATGGCAACCTGGAAGCGATCGCTTTCATCAAGGACCTGAACGAGACCATCTTCCGCGATTTCCCCGATACGCAAACGATCGCCGAAGAGGCGACCGACTGGCCGAGTATATCCAAGCCCACCTTCATGGGCGGACTGGGTTTCGGAATGAAGTGGATGATGGGCTGGATGCACGATACGCTGAATTATTTCAAGATGGACCCGGTGTTCCGGCAGCATCACCAGGACAAGTTCACCTTCTCGATGATGTACTATTACGACGAGAACTTCATGCTGCCGCTGAGTCACGATGAAGTAGTGCATGGGAAGTCGCCGATGCTATACAAGATGCCGGGAGATGAATGGCAGAAGTTCGCCAACCTGCGTGCCCTGTACACCTACATGTGGACCCACCCGGGCGGAAGGCTGCTCTTCATGGGTAATGAGTTCGGCCAGACCTCCGAATGGAACTACAAAGGCGAGCTCAACTGGGGCCTGCTGCAATTCGACCTCCACAGGCAACTGAAAGATTGTGTCCGGGACCTGAACCGTCTGCTCTGTGCCGAGCCGGCCCTGTACGAACGGCAGTTTGAAAAAGGCGGTTTCGAATGGGTGGACCTGGGTCATCGCGCGGAATCCGTCATGGCTTATCGCCGGATCGGCAGGGGGGCGGAAGATGATCTGCTGGTGATCCTGAACCTGACGCCGATCGCCCGCTGGGACTGGCGTTTCGAGATCCCGCACGACCGTTATAAACAGGAACTGTTCAATACGGATGCAAAGAAATACGGAGGCACGGGAGGAATTTTCAACCCGGATCTGCGGATCTCGGTCGTGGCGGAAGCAGGGGATGGTCCGGAAGGGGAAGTGGAGGATTCGGAGTCGGTTGAAAGCAGCCCGGATGCCGGCACTGCTAAGCGTTATTACCTAACGATCAACCTTCCGCCGCTCGCTGCCGTCCTGTTGAAGTGATTTTCACATTTTCCTGCGCCAACCGGCTTGCCGGTGCCAGCAGGATGAACTAATTTCGACAGCAGTAACACCCATCAATCCTATGCGTAAAATCCTGGCAACTGCCACCTTCCTTGGCTTGTCTACCCTTGCTTTTGCACAAGCCGATTCCGCCGCCGTTTACCTTCAGAAAGGCCTCGAGGAGAAAGCCCGCGGGCGCCGGCTTGAATCCGTGAAGCAGTGGGAAAAAGCCTTTGGCTACGATAAGAACAATAAGCAGGTTGTATCCGAGCTGGCTGCCGCCTACCTGTCGATGAACCGCTACCCGCAAGCCAAACAATATTTTCTCCAGCTGGAGAAGCTCGGCGATCAGAGCGACAGTACCTACCGCCAGCTCATGCTGCTTTCCTTCAACACCCGCCAGTGGAATGAAACGGTGAAGTATGCCAGCCTCCTGAAGAAAGTGCGTCCCGCCGAACAAACCGCCTATTACCTCGGCAAATCCTTCTATGAAATGGAGGACCTGAGCAAGGCTGTCCAGTACATGGAGATCGCGGCCAAGGAGAGTCCTTCCAATCCCGAGATCCCCTACACTGTCGGCCGCGTTTATGCCGATATGTTCAACTTCAAGAAAGCCGCCGACTATTTCCAGAAGGCGATCGCACTCAGCCCCGACAATGCCCGCTGGATTTATGAGCTGGCCTTGATCTATTACGCGGTGCCCGATGAACAGAATTCACTGAAGTATATGCTCCTGGCGAAGGAAAAAGGCTACAAGCAGGATAACGAGTATGTGCAGAACCTGGCCACCGCCTACCTCAATGCCGGGAAGCAGGCCGAGGCCATCACGATGCTCAAGGAAGTGCTGCAGCGCCGTCCGAGCGATATCAACATCCTCAACATGCTGGCCGAAGCGCATTACGACAGCAAAAAGTACGATGAGGCCATCAACTTCTACGACCAGATCCTCCAGGTGGATAAGCAAAATGCCGAAGCGCTCTACATGATCGGCATGAGTTTCCAAAAGAAAGGCGACAAGGAAAAAGGCCAGGCGCTTTGCGACAAGGCCATCCAGCTCGACCCCAACCTGCAAGGGCTCAAGCAAAAGAAGCAATCCATGCCGGGTTTTTGAGAAAAGGGAACGCAGATCGCACAGATTATTATGATTTCGCTGATTATATAAAAAGGCTGCAATGAGTGCAGCCTTTTTTTGTAGCCATTTCTTAGTTTATCTTATCGATCATAAGGATCAGCGTTCTTCTCTCCTTACATCTTTTCGGGGACGCGTATCCCCAGCAGCCGCATGCCTTCTTTCAGGGTATTGGCCGTGAGCTGGCAGAGCTGGAGGCGGAGGGCTTTCTTTTCCTCTGATTCGGCGCGGAGCACCGGGTGCTGCTGGTAGAAGGAATTATAGGTTTGCGCTACCTGGAAGAGGTAGTTGGCAAGTGCAGCGGGGTTGTGCTCCTGGCCGGCTTCCTGAACGATCTGTGGGAAGCTCTCCAGGTTGCGGAGCAGCTCTTTTTCCAGCGGAAGCAGGGGCGCGCTCTGCGATACATTCATACTGGCAGCTTCGGCCTTCCGCAGGATGGATTTCAGCCGCGCATGCGTGTACTGGATGAAGGGGCCGGTAAAGCCATGGAAGTCGATCGACTCCTCAGGGTTAAAG
>CBHWDR010000186.1:0-6439 GCA_966112575.1 uncultured Chitinophagales bacterium | reverse complement strand
GCACCGCTCCATCGACGGCGGCGACTACCGAGCCCAGTTCAACATCATCAATAACTATTTCCAGCCCGGGCCTGCAACACCGAAGAACAATGTCGGCCACCGCATCCTCAAACCGGAGAGCGGACGCAGCAAGCTGAAGTACAAGGTCTATGGCCGCGCCTATGTGAACGGCAATATCATGGAGGGTTATCCGGAGATCACGAAGAATAACTGGAACGGTGGCGTGCAGGTGGAAGAATTATCGAATGCTGGCGAGTACACCGCGGCGATGAAATGGAATAAGCCCCTGCCCATGCCCGCGATCACCGTACTTCCCGCCGCCGATGCGCGCACTTATGTGCTGAGCAATGTGGGCGCCACCCTTCCCCGGCGCGATGCGGTGGACACGCGCGTGATCGAGCAGGTGCGCACCGGCAAGGTGAGCTATCCCGAGAACGTGTGGACGCCCGAAGAGCAGT
This sequence comes from uncultured Chitinophagales bacterium, assembly GCA_966112575.1. Lineage (GTDB taxonomy): Bacteria > Bacteroidota > Bacteroidia > Chitinophagales > Chitinophagaceae > Flavisolibacter. Next base: position 5,981 of record CBHWDR010000186.1, on the reverse strand, counting down.
TCAAGCATCGCCGCATGCCCAGGGATTCGTATAAAGTTGGTATCATTACCGATCCGCGCCAGGTGGGCGGGTACCCGGAATACAAAGGCACGCCCTATAAGGACAGCGATGCCGATGGTATGCCCGACAGCTGGGAGGCAAAGAACGGCCTGAACCCCAACGATGCTTCCGATGCTGCGAAAGACCGGAATAAAGACGGGTACACGAATATCGAAGAGTACCTGAACAGCGTTGTAGATGTGAAGAGCGTGATCCCTGCCCAAACAAAGGCTCCCGTGAAAACGACCGCCAAGGCATTTTAATCGAACCCGAATGTGAGTTGTGATCAATACTATTTTTTCTAAGCCGATACGTGGGCTTCGTCAACATTCCATTTTCGTCCTCTGCTTTTGCGGACTGATGAAAATGGATGTTGCCGTTTTTGCCCAGAAGGCCCAGCGGCCGCCAAGTCCCCTTTTTTACCGGGATGGGAAGCTGGGCTATACTCCCGATTCCCTGGGCAACCGGGTGCCTGATTTTTCTTATTGTGGTTATCGGGCGTCTGCAGAAGCGATTCCGGACGTGCCGGTACGCGTGGTCGTTGGTATGAAGCCGGGCGATGCCACCACGCGCATTCAAAAAGCCCTGGATCATGTGGCTTCACTTCCGGTTGATGCCAATGGATTCCGCGGCGCCGTGCTGCTGCAGAAGGGAAATTTTCCGGTTTCCGGGCAGCTGCTGATCCGCGCTTCGGGCGTTGTGCTCCGGGGCAGCGGCGCCGACGCCACCACGATCATCGGCGCGGGCAAGGATCGCGAAACCCTGATCCGGGTCGTGGGTCATGACGACCGTCAGCTGGGTACTCCCTTGCGTATAGAAGAGGCGTATGTACCCGTGAATGCACGTTCCTTCACCGTAAACGGTACACGCGGCCTGAAGCCCGGTGACGAGGTTTTGATCCAGCGCCCCAGTACCCTGAAGTGGATCCAGTTGCTGGGTACTGACCATTTCGGCGGTGGCATCACGGCTCTCGGCTGGAAGCCCGGCGAGCGCGATCTCTATTTCGACCGCCGGATCGTCGGCATCGAAGGCAGGCAGCTGACGATCGATGCGCCCCTGACGGCAGCGCTCGACTCCGGCTTCGGCGGTGGATTGCTGATCCCTTACCAGTGGGCAGGCCGGATCCGAAACATCGGCATTGAAAATCTTTCCCTGGTTTCGGCATACGACAGGAACAACCCGAAAGACGAAGACCATCGCTGGATGGCCGTCACGCTTGAAAGCGTGGAAGATGCCTGGGTGCGGGGCCTCAACTTCCGGTATTTCGCCGGCTCCGCCGTGGATGTGCTTTCGTCCGCCTGCCGCGTCACGGTCGAAGACTGTAAATCCCTCGACCCCGTTTCGGAGATCGGCGGACAGCGACGATACAGTTTCTTTACTTCGGGCCAGCAGGTGCTGATCCAGCGCTGTTATGCCGAAGGCGGTTACCATGATTTCGGCGTTGGCTTCTGTGCACCGGGACCAACAGCCTTCGTTCAATGCCAGTCGGTGCGTCCGTACAGCTTCAGCGGAACGATCGACAGCTGGTCGCCCGGCGTGCTCTTCGATATCGTACAGGTGGACGGCGAAGCGATCCGTTTTGGCAACCGTGAGCAGGATGGCAATGGTGCCGGCTGGACCACTGCCAATTCGGTGCTGTGGAATTGTTCGGCCGCGCGCATCGATTGTTACCGCATGCCCGGCGCCGCGAATTATTCCTTTGGTTCCTGGGCCCAGTTCAATGGCAATGGTTACTGGGAGAGCTCCAACGAGCAGATCCAGCCCCGCAGCCTTTACTACACGCAGCTTTCAGAGCGCCTCGGCCGGAACACACTGGACCGGGCCTTTATCATGCCCGTAGAAACCGAAGCCTCGAGCTCGCCCCCGGTTTCCGTGGCGTTGGCATTGACGAAAAAAGCCTACGAGCCGGCACCCCGGCTTTCCGACTGGATTGAAACCGATCGGAAGCAAAATCAACCAACGACCGCTGTCGGCCAAGCGCTTTCGGTGGACGCCATCCCGGCAGGCAAGAGCCCGATGCGGGTGCGATCCGCTCCCTTGGAATTGGTCCATGGCTGGCTGGTGCAGGGCGCAACGATAGCAACCGGGCGCCGCCTCGAAGTGCCCTGGTGGAATGGTTCGGTGCAGCCGAAGGACCTCGACAAGATGAAGCCTCATATCACCCGCTTCGTTCCCGGAAGGGTGGGGACGGGCCTGACCGACGACCTGGACTCGCTGACAGATCGTATGCAGCGTACGCATACACTGGCGATGGAACACAATTACGGACTTTGGTACGAGCGTCGCCGCGACGACCATGAGCGGATCCGGCGCATGGACGGAGAAGTGTGGCCGCCTTTTTATGAATTGCCGTTTGCGCGCAGCGGGCGTGACTCGGCCTGGGATGGCCTGAGCAGGTACGACCTCAGTAAATACAACCAATGGTATTGGGGCCGGCTCAAGCGGTTCGCCGACCTGGCCGATGAAAAAGGACTGGTGCTGGTGCATCAAAATTATTTCCAGCACAACATCATCGAAGCCGGCGCGCACTATGCTGATTTTCCCTGGCGCACCGCCAACAACATTAACAATACGGGCTTCCCCGAGCCCGTGCCCTATGCCGGGGATAAGCGCATTTTCATGGCCGAACAGTTTTACGACATCAGCCATGCGGGACGGCGCAAGCTGCATGCCGCCTATATCCGGCAATGTCTTGTGAATTTCCGCAACAACCGGAACGTGATCCAGCTGATCGGTGCGGAATTCACCGGCCCGACGCATTTCGTGCGCTTCTGGCTCGATGTGATCGGCGACTGGCAAAAACAGCATGGAAAAAGCGGGATCATCGGGCTCAGCGCAACGAAGGACGTCCAGGATTCGATCCTTGCCGACCCGAAGCGCGCCGCGCTGGTGGACCTGATCGACATCCGCTACTGGCATTACCAGGCCGATGGTTCGGCTTATGCCCCGCAAGGGGGCTTGAGCCTGGCGCCCCGGCAGCATGCCCGCCTGCTGAAACCAAAGAAGACCTCTTTCGAGCAGGTCTACCGCGCCGTGGCCGAATATCGCCTTCGTTTCCCCGATAAAGCCGTCACCTACTCCGGCGACTCGTACGACCAATTCGGCTGGGCCGTTTTACTTGGTGGCGGTTCGATGCCCGTGCTGCCGGCCTTGCCTGCCGGCTTCCTCGATGGCCTGTCGGTAATGAAGCCGCAATCCCTCGTTGCCGGTCAGTGGTTACTCGCCGGCAAAACCGGGGCTCTCCTGTATGCCAATGATGGCAGTAAGCCGAACCTCTCGCAGTTAAACGGCGCTTACGATTTTGTCTGCATCAATCCGGGTTCGGGTAAGGTGCTGGCAACCGGACAATACCTGGGCGGACAACCCTGGAGCGTTACCAGTGCCGGCCCGGTTGTGATTCGCTTTACTTCCTTATCCAAAAAATGAACATGACTAATTGGATTCGAAATATATCTATTTGTTTTGTTATGGCCCTGTTTTGCCCGGCGAGCCTGCCGGCGCAGCAGCCGGTTAAGAAACTCGCGGTTTCCAGGAACCGGCGCTTCCTGGTGGATGAGAAGGGCGATCCCTTCTTCTGGCTGGGCGACACCGGCTGGCTGCTCTTCTCCAAGCTTACGCGCGAAGAAGCCGAGCGCTACCTCGAAGACCGCCGCCAGAAGGGCTTTAACGTGATCCAGGTGATGGTTCTGCATACCGTAACCGCCGCCAATGCCTATGGCGACACGGCCCTGGTCAACCGCAGCGTGGCCCGTCCGCTCGTTTCTGAGGGCAACGCTGCTGCGGACAGTGCGCAGTACGACTACTGGGATCATGTTGACTTTATCGTTGACCTTGCGGCAAAGAAAGGCCTCTATATGGCCATGGTGCCGATCTGGGGCTCGAACGTAAAGTCGGGCTGGGTCAGCAGGGAAGATGCCTCGGCCTATGCGTCCTGGCTGGCGGAACGCTACCGGAACCGATGGAACATCATCTGGCTCAATGGCGGTGATATCCGCGGGTCCGATTCGCTGCAGACCTGGAAGACGATCGGCAGCACACTGAAGCAGAAGGATCCCGGTCACCTCGTGACCTTTCATCCTTTTGGGAGAACCACGTCCAGTCAATGGTTTCACCACGAGGCCTGGCTCGATTTCAATATGTTTCAGTCGGGCCACCGGAGCTACGACCTGGATACATCCAAAGCCGAGCACCGCTTCGGCCCGGACAACTATAAGTTCCTGCTCATCGATTATGCCCTGAAGCCGGTAAAGCCCAGCCTCGATGGCGAGCCTTCCTATGAGCTGATCCCGCATGGGCTGCACGACACCACGAAAGCCTATTGGGGGCCTGGGGATGTGCGGCGTTATGCCTACTGGTCGGTCTTTGCCGGCAGCTTCGGCCACACCTATGGTCATAATTCCGTGATGCAGATGCACCAGCCTTCCGACAAGGGAAGCGCCTATGGTTCCAAAAAATACTGGGATGCCGCGCTCAATGACAGCGGCGCCCGGCAGATGATCCACCTGAAGAAGCTGATCCTTTCCCGTTCCTATTTCGACCGGGTTCCGGATCAATCCCTGCTGGGTGGTGAGGCAGGCTCGGGCTACCGCTATATCGCGGCTACCCGGGGTAAGGATTATGCGCTGTTTTATGATTACACCGGTCGGAATTTCCATGTTTATCTCTCCGGCTTTACCACTTCAAGAGTCCGTGCTTCCTGGTACGATCCGAGAACCGGCCTCGCCAGGCCGGCCGGTGATCATCCCTCAACCGGTACGATCGCTTTCGATCCCCCCGGCGTGGAAGCGGAAGGCAACGATTGGGTGTTGATCCTTGAAGCCATCAAATAAGTCATGAAGCGTTGGTTGACCATAGTGTTGCTCTCCCTTTCCCTTGCCTCCTGCCAGCGGAAGGCCTACCTGTTTTCCACGTTCCGGGAGCCTGCCACCGAAGGCCTGCGTTTCGCCTGGAGCAAGGATGGCTACACATGGAAAGACATCGATCACAGCTTCCTCAAGCCCACCATCGACAGCCTGGTGATGCGGGATCCTTCCATCATTGAAGGTCGCGATGGCCGGTTTCACCTCGTCTTTACTTCGGGCTGGAAAGGAACCAAAACCTTTGGTTATGCATCATCCACGGACCTGGTACACTGGACAGTGCCCCACCCGATCCCCGTGATGCAGCATGAACCGGCCACGGTGAATGTGTGGGCGCCGGAGCTGTTCTACGACGAAGAGCAAGGCGATTACCTGATCTTCTGGGCTTCGACCATTCCCTTCCGATTTTCGAAAGGAATCGAGGACGAATACAACAACCACCGGATGTATTACGTGCGCACCCGGGATTTCCAAAGCTTCAGCGAGACAAAGCTTTTCTATGATCCCGGCTTCAGCGTGATCGACTGCCAGCTGCTCCGGCGCGGGAAGGAGGACTATGTACTCATCCTGAAAGACAATACACGACCCAACCGAAACGTGCGTATCGCTTTCGGCAAATCGCCGCTTGGTCCCTTCACCAGGCCCTCGGAACCCGTGACCCCGGGATTTACCGAAGGCCCGGCTGTTGTTCAGGTGAAAAGCGACTACCTCATTTATTTCGACCAGTACCGCGAAAAGATCTATGGTGCCGTGAAGACCAGGGATTTTATTTCGTTCACCAATGTTACCGGGGAGGTGCAGCTTCCTCCCGGTCATAAGCACGGTACCATCATCCGGCTGAAAAAGAAATACGTACGGCGCCTGATCCAGTCCGCAGCAAACCCCGCAACCAGATGAAAAAAATACTATTGATCCTCGCTTTCACAGCATCCGCGTTCGCACAGGCGCAGGATACCGTTCGTTATACCGGCACTACGCTAAGCAATGTGGATTACCACCATGGACAGTTGCAGCCTGTGGTTGGCGTGCACAATATCCAGGTATTCCGTGCCGATCGCTCCAACCCGGATCGCGCCGGTGATT